>JADLDX010000422.1 GCA_020846515.1 Pirellulaceae bacterium | reverse complement strand
GCCAATCGCAAGAATTCTTCGAAATCCAGTTCGCCAGCCTCTGGGTTGCTCTCGCAAGAGTTGCTTCAGTCTCAGGTAAACCTAGAGCAAGTGCTCAATCGGCAAGGCGTGCAGCTCACTCAAGTCGATCAACATGTGGAGCAAGTCAATCGCCATGTCGTCGAACAGTTCAGTCAACAAGAACGCAGTCTACAATCCGTCAGTCAGCAACTCTCCGAGCATATCGACCACCAACTGTCTGAGCAGCTGACCCGGCACTTCAATGAGCAGAAGAGTGACTATCGACTAGCCAGCCAACATGCACTTCAACATTCGGCCCAGTTGGATCAAGTCCAACAGCATGCTGGAGAAGTTGTCGAACGTATGGCTGCGGTTGATCGTCTGCTGGCCATCGGCAACGTGCAACAGCAAAGCGCCCAACGCACAGAACAGGCAACCGCCGAAATTGTCAGTCTCCAACGCGAGCTATTGACACTAACGGGCCAACTGCAGACTCAAATCAGTCAACCCGCACCTCGCGGCGAAGACGCAAGCCAGTGGCAACTCGGTATTCAGCGCCAGCTCTCTGAGCTACAAGCATCGCTGTCAGCACTGGAAGATATCAAAGCCTGTTTGCAGAATGCTGTCGCTCAGAATCAGGAACTGCAAGGTGATCTGCAACTCCAGCGACAAGCGATCGATGAACTGGCGCGGCGTCCACTGCCGACTCCGCCTAGTTGCGAAGCCATCAGCCAGGCAGTTGGCGAGGTGGTCAATCAGGTCGGTGATGTAGTTGGCCAGGCGGTCATTGAGCGTATCGCTGAAACGATTCGCGCTCAAATGGGCGACCAGTTCTCCACCGAACTGGCTGCGGATCTGGCGAGTCAGATCGCCGTTCAGCTCAGCCAGTCGACTGCTCAGCCAAAGATCGAAGCTCAATTGTCGCCTGCCGTGGGCCCAGATTTTGCGCATCAACTGGCCGACGAGCTTTCCGCCTCGCTCAATGGTTCGCTCAGTTCCCTCAATGGCACACTGAATGAATCACTCAATGCATCACTCAATGCTTCAGTTCGCCAAACCATTGTGGAAGCGTTTCAATCGGCCATGGAAAACATGGCGGTCGTGTCACAGCCGAACACGACGGAGAGGACCGCGTTTGAGGGCTCTGTGCCGCAGAACATTGCGTCCGTGGCCACACCCTCGGTTGTCATGATTGCGCCTGGTATGCTGCCAGCCGTGGTCAGCGAACCCGCTCAGTCCGAATACTACAACCCTGAAGCGGTGGGAAATGTCTCACCCTACCGAACTGCCGAACGATCCCATGCGCGAGCGGTTGAAGCCTTTCCATCGGAAGAGCCCTATGCTTCCGACACTTACCTACCGCCAATGAACATCCAAGCCCCTGGCTACGATTCGACTGGGATCTATGTTGAGCATGCACCGGTAAATCTGAATACTAGAGAGCTTGATGCTAGTTCGCCTGAGCCCTCCGTCGCGCAATATGCTGCTGAACAGTACGCTGCTGAACAGTACGCTGCTGAACAGTATGCCCCTGAACAGTACGCTGCTGAAGATGACCACACGCAGCCTGAGCAATACGCTTCTGGTTATGCTGATCCTTACGCGGATCAGCGTTATGCAGAGTCGGATGTCGATGCCCTGCCGTTAAATAGTTCATCCGAGCTATCGATGGGTGGCCAAGATTCGGCAACGAGCGAGCCTGAATGGTCGGTGCCTGGATTTGGTCAGTCGGCTCCTGAATTACAATCGGCCCCTGACATAGATGATCAGTTCGATGAACCCTCTGCGGCTTTACCGCCAGCAGCGTCGAACGTTGAGCTGCCCGGTTGGTGGTCGGAAGACTCGGTTCAGCACCAGGCAGTTCCACATCAAGGGGACTCAGACGGCATCGAAGCGAGCAGGTTCGAAGCCAGTAGATTTGAGGCCAGCACAGATGTGGGCTCAGCCACCTCGCCTGCCAAAAACTACTTCGAGCGCAACTATTTTCAAAGCGGGTTGGAAAAAGACGAGGCCGAATTGAATGATTCGACCTCGAGCGAATTCGGTGCAGTAGCGGACGATGCCAGTTACCCCAGGGCTGATGAATATGCTGTGTCGGCTTTTTCAGAAGCACAACTAGCCATCGAGCCAATCGAGTCGCGTTTCCCGGGCGACGCCATTGAGCCTGAGTTTCACGACCGTGAGTCAGTCGAGACGCCTTCACATGACGACGTGTTGAACCAACGAGAGTTTAACGCTGCTTCGGACCAATACGATCCGCTGGCAGCATTCCGTAGCGCAGAATTCGACTCCGCTTATCGGCCAGCCAATCTAGAGCCGGCTGACATCGGATACGGTGATGTAGAACTGCCAGGGGGCGCAGTTTTGCCCACCGAATTTGATGAGCCAGCCTATCCAGGTGCCGGTTATGAATTGGGCGCGCTAGACGTTCAAGAAGAGGCCATCCCACAGTCGTTGACGCAAACGGTTCATGCTTCGGAAAGCCCGACCGTCTCAGCCTCCACTGCCAGTCCAACTACCGGCAATGGAGACGAGGGTGGTGACGAGAGCGTCGAAGACTACATGCGTCGGCTGTTGGCACGCATGCGAGGCGTCAGCGAAAGTGAAGTCAGTTTGCCAGCATCGGACAAGAATCCGGCGGCCGCGCAGGTTACGGCCAAAGATCCGTCGAATGTTCAGTCAGCGGATCCTTCAGTGGATGGGACGACAGGCGATGGGATGACGGAAGCGTGGACCGAACCGTTTGATCCGGAAAAGTACGTTCCACGCGGTTCTGCACCAGAAAAGAATCGCGACTTGAACGCGTTGAGAGAGTTGGCCAACAACTCAGCGCGGTCGGCCATTCAAGTCAGTGCGCGACGACGTCAAGGGTCTGCAATCCTGATCAAGTCGGCCGTGGCTCTGGTTGGAGTAGTCGCCGGTATCGCTCTCGTGTCTATAAATGGTGCACGCATCAACATTGCCTTTATTGCGACCGTCGCGTCGTTCCTGGTAGCGTTGATTTGGGGGTACGATGCAATAGCCACACTGCGTCCCCTGTTGCAGGCCAGTCACGCACCAAAAGCATCCAAGAAGCCAGTCGAAAAACGAGCCGACAAACTAAAGGATGCACCAGAGACTGCGGAGTAAGCATGCAAACATGTCCAATCCGGCTCGGATCGTAGCTTGGCCCAATTGCAATTTGGTTCGATTCGCAAATACCAACATGGACTTGTTCTTTTTTCTGTCCCCCTTTTTCTGTCTCCCTCCGGCCTGACCCGTGGGACGTGTCGACGTGCCTATGCGTTTTTCGAGCCGGTGGATTCTCCGTCAGCGTCCAGCACTGGTCCGACCTGTGCCGGGGAACAGCCTGTTGAGCTGGCACGATGAATGGGAACCCAGCACCAACGCCGGGCAGCCCGCGCGCGTCCGCACGCTTTTTCTGCGCGGTAGCGAATGCCGATTTCGCTGTCTGATGTGCGACTTGTGGAAGTACACGCACACGGAAGCGACATCTCCCGGTGACATCAGTCGGCAGGTTCAGCAAGGCATCACCGCTGCTGGGCCGGAGAATGGCCCGCGTTGTTCCTGGTTAAAACTCTACAACGCGAGCAGCTTCTTCGATACCAAGAATATTCCCAGCAGCGATCTGCCTGCTATAGCCGACCAGGTTCGAATTGGTTTTGAACGCGTGATCGTCGAGAACCATCCGCGTCTACTGCCGATGGATGTGGTCGAACGATTTCAACGGGCGATCCATCCGGCGCGACTGGAAATCGCGATGGGGCTTGAGACAGTTGAACCTACGGTGCTTGAGCGACTGAACAAGCAGATGACGGTCGATGACTTTCGGCGCGCAGCAGCGGCTTGCCGACTGATCGATGTAGATGTACGAACCTTTGTATTATTGCAGCCACCTTGGATGAGTGTGGCAGACGCGGTGTTATGGTGCCAGCGGTCGATCGACTTGGCGATCGAGTGCGGGGCGCGCCTGGTGAGTGTCATCCCGGTTCGCGGTGGCAATGGAGCTATGGAACGCTTAGCCGAAAGCGGTGAATTTACGCCTCCCACCGCACGATCGCTTGAGAACATATTGTACGATAACCTGTCGATCAAGCGATCGGAAGCTCAGGATGGTCAACGAAGCCAAAGCAACCGTAGCGAGGCAATCGTGACCGTAGACCTGTGGGACTGGGATAAACTGCGCGGAGTTTGCGCATCTTGTTCTTCGGCTCGGCATGAGCGATTAGAACGCATGAATCTCACGCGCACCGTGGTGCCAGAAGTTAAGTGTTTGTGTGATGCCCATGTCTCTTGATGGCGACCGACCGCAGGTACTAGTATGTGGTTCTGGCTGCGCGGGTAGCCTGTTGGCCTGGATCCTGGCAAGGCAAGGCTTGTCGGTGGTATTGATCGATAGCCAGCGACATCCGCGGTTCGCGATCGGCGAATCATCAACGCCCCTGGCCGACTTCTACCTGGAACAGATGGCTGAGCGTTATGGGTTACCACAACTGGCACCACTAGCGCGGTGGGGTTCGTGGCAACGCGCGTATCCCCAACTGGGTTGCGGCAAGAAACGCGGCTTTAGTTATTACGGCCACGCTGAACATGCGAGCTTTTGCGACAATGATCAGCATGGCCATTCATTGTTGGTCGCGGCCAGCGATTGCGATGAAGTCAGCGATACACATTGGCTGCGCGCGGATGTGGATCAGTGGCTCTGTCAACAAGCCACCGCGGCTGGTGTGACGCTAATTGAAAACACGCGAATCAACTCTATTGCGCGCGATGGGCTGCGCTGGCGCGTCCAAGGCACCGGTCATGATAGCGGCGACACCAGCATTCCTCTCCATGTTAGTAGTAATCATCCGAACAAAACGTTTGAGTGCTTTCCTGATTGGATAGTTGATGCGACAGGCTCAGGCGGCGTGGTACCACGCGCGCTAGGTGTGGAGCGAATTGATCATGAACTGCGCACGCGGACCGGTTCTTTATTCGGGCACTTCGCCAATGTTGGGTCGATGACCAAGTGGGTGAAGTCGATGGGCATACCTATCAGCGACGATCCGTTTGATGGTGACGACGCGGCGCAGCATCATGTATTGGATGATGGCTGGGTTTGGATGTTGCGTTTCAGCCACGGAGTCACTTCGGTCGGCTTCACACGTCCAACTCACGTATGGCAACAAGAAGGGTTGGCGGAGCGCGATCCTGGCTCTGCCTGGGATAACATATTAGAACGTTATCCCACACTGGCGGATCTATTGGGCCAGGCGAAACTGGTGGGCCCGACTTTCCGTGACGGCTCTAGCGCAAGCTTGGCGTGGATGCCACGTATCAGTCGTCTGTGGCGCGAGGCAGCGGGCGATGGATGGTTAGCGCTGCCCAGCACGGTGGGCGTAATTGATCCTTTGCATAGCACTGGGCTGGCACATGCGCTCAGCGGTGTGCAACGGTCTGCCGATCTATTACTGACTACGGACCGACGGACGCAGCTTGAACTACTTGACAAGTACCGCCGCGAGGTGGTCGATGAAGTACGCTGGATCGATCGACTGGTATCGAGTTGCTACGCGGGACTACCAGACTTTCAGTTGTTCACTGCCGCCTGCTCGTTCTATTTCATCGCCGCTATTGATTGCGAACATGAGCTGCGCACGCTTGGGAAACTATCACATGGTTTCTTAGGCTGCCAACGACTTCAGTGGCGCCACCTGGTCGATGATTTCACTTTCCGGCTGGGGCAGGTCGACTGGCGTCGTTCCGCGGCAGCGCGTCAGCGATTGATCACAGACCTGCGTCAATCGATAGCCCCCTGGAATAAAGTGGGATTGCTGGACCCGGTGCATAACAATCGATTCTCAAGATCAGCGACGAAGGCATAAGTCGGGCATTTTGTGTCTCGGGAGCGTACGGGAGTGCTGGTATCGCGCTGGAACACTACCTAAAATGCTTCCAACCGCTCAACCTTCTATTTCCGCAATCTCTAGACGAGAAATCTGTCATGCAGTCACCCATTGGTCTGCTGGGGCTGATATTGATCAGCCTGATTAGCACCACGCCTTTTACCACCACGGTTTTAACCAGCACGGCTTGCGCTCAATCGCGGCCCGACGAAGTTTACCCGGTGCATCCCGATTCATTAGTCAAGGAAGGTGTACCGAGCGGAACCATTAAACAAGGCACTTTTGATCAATCCAAACTCTATCCCGGCACCACCCGTGACTACTGGGTGTATATACCCAAGCAATACGATGGCAGCCGACCCGCAGCCTTGATGGTCTTTCAAGATGGCGGTGGCTACGTGCGACGCAACGGTGGCGTCAATGTGCCGAATGTCTTCGACAATCTGATCCACTCCGGTGAAATGCCGATCACCATTGGCGTGTTTATCAGTCCAGGTGTCGTACCAGCCAAGAATGAGTCCAGCCAGGCGCGCTTCAATCGCTCCTATGAATACGACAGCATTGACGATCGCTATTCCAAGTTCTTGATTGATGAGTTCTTGCCATTTGTCGAACGGGAGCACGCGTTGAAACTGAGTAGCGATCCCAACGATCGCGGTATCGCGGGCTCCAGTTCAGGCGGTATCTGCGCGTTTAATGTGGCCTGGCAACGTCCCGAAAGTTTTCGACGAGTGTTCACAACTGTTGGCACGTATGTAGGTCTGCGCGGTGG
>JADLDX010000421.1 GCA_020846515.1 Pirellulaceae bacterium | reverse complement strand
GACAGCAAACGCCTCTAATGGAATCGAAATTGCACACACTGCAATCGATGTGACGGCTGCAATCGATGTGCCGGCACTGGAGCCGCCAGTCAAACGTCTCTCTCTCGCTTTGGCATGGGAAGTGCTTTGAAGGGGAAATTCGAAGGTGCGATGATAGTTCTTTGATGTCTTGCGGATTGCATGCCAGGGATGGTTGATTGCCGATCGCGTTTGCCTTGCAGCATGGTTGGGTATAATCGCAGGCGTGGATGATTTATTTGAATGATGGCTGTCCTTAGCAGAGAGCAACCGGTTGTGAGTAAAGTTCTGATCATCGACGACGATCGCCTGATTCGATTGGCCGTACAGCGAGGCCTGTCCAGTGAGGGATTTGAGGTAATCGAGGCCGCCAATGCAGCAGAAGGTCTGGCAGCGGTGGACGCCCATCGACCAGATGTCGCGTTGGTTGACGTTTTTATGCCGGAAATGAACGGATTAGAACTCTTTCGCAAAATCCGTGCACTTGATCGCAAATTGCCGATGATCTTCGTTACCTCGGATACCAGTAGTGAAACGACGATCGAGGCTATGCGGCTGGGGGCATTCGATTATCTGGCCAAGCCGATTAATCTTCAGCAATTGAAGAACATGACGGCCAGTGCCGCCGAGTCCCGGCGGTTGATGGACCATCCTGTGGCCTTGTCGTTGACCGGGGAAGCTGAAGTAGGCGAGCGTTTCGTCGGTCGCTCGGGCGTCATGCTGGAAGTGTTGAAAGCGGTTGGCCGCGTGGCCGGTCAGGACGTCACGGTGCTGGTACGTGGCGAAAGCGGAACGGGCAAGGATCTGGTCGCCAGGGCAATCGTGCAGCATAGCAACCGTAAGGACTTCCCGTTTGTAGCCGTCAACTGCGCAGCGATTCCGGATCAGCTCTTGGAAAGCGAGTTGTTTGGACACGAGAAAGGCGCTTTTACCGGCGCCGAACGGCGCAGGGTCGGTAAGTTTGAGCAGTGTGATAACGGCAGCATCTTCTTGGATGAAGTTGGCGATATGTCGCCTTTGGTCCAAGGTAAGGTGCTGCGGCTGCTACAGGATCAATCGTTTCAGCGCGTCGGAGGCAACGAAGAAATACGCACGAACGTACGTATCGTTGCCGCTACCAATCGCAACCTGGAACAGATGGTTATCGATGGTGACTTTCGTGAAGACTTGTTTTATCGATTGAATGGTTTCACGATTCAACTACCTCCGCTGCGTGAACGCTCAGAGGATATTCCCCTATTGCTGGAGTATTTTCTACGTCGTGCCCGCAAGGAGATGAACAAAAACAACCTTGACGGACTCTCACCGGCCGCATTGGCACTGTTGAAGGCCTACCATTGGCCAGGGAACGTGCGTCAGTTGCAATCGGTGGTTCGGCAGGCAGTTCTCAATACGACAGGGACGGTACTAGGCGAGGAAGCTTTGCCATCGATTGTCACGCAGCCACGGACCGATCATTCTCCCAAGTCGGAAGCGAGCAATCCTGCGGCTGTCTTGACTACAAGTGCTGCCGGCTTGGCGGCCAATAGTCTGGTCAGCGAACTGTCGCCTGGATTGTCCGCTGCCAATACCGCTGGTTCTCTCGCCTCGGTGGTGTCATCGCTACATCGTGAGGATCCGATGTCGATGGAGTTGGGTGAGAGCGAGCTGACGGCTTATTCCGGGGCAGAGGCTGGAACGGCGGCCCAGAGTATCGTCGAGTTTATTGAATCCCGTTTGCATCATTCCACCGACTTGTATGCCGAGGCGATGCGCGAGCTGGAGCGTTACCTGTTTACGCGTGTGCTTGAGACCACCGGTGGCAATCAATCGAGAGCTGCCGAGATCCTGGGAATCACGCGTGGCAAAGTGCGCGATCGCATCGCGGCGTTCAATATTCAATTGGATCGGACAGTTACGGTGGGATCAAACCGATAGCCCTCAGTCGTTGGTTTAGGAGATTCCCACCGCCTCGTCCAGCACGCCCATAAAACAACTGTTGGCCCCCCGAAAAACTTATCCTCAAAGCACCTGCGCTGTATGGCTAAACGTCAGTTGACGCGTGAAGCAAAAACGCGGCGGCCTGTCCGTCTGTGTGTAGGCATTGCCGCTACGGATGCGAGCCTGCCAGCATTGCGTACGTTACTACATGCTTTGCCGGCCGAGGCCGGTTTGTCGGTAATCGTCGTTTTGACAATAAGTGGGGAGGCTGCTGGAGATTGGGGTGTCGAAAAACGTCTGGAACGCCATGAAGAGGCGTTACATCTCAATGGCGACACCAAGCATCTTCATGCCGATTCATCGAACGCGGATGCTGGCTCTCCAAAATCCACTACGGCGACGCATTGGGCAGCCGAAGAAGCAGTCGAATCGGCCAAGCAGTATCTCCATGAAACGCAATGTGCGCTGCCTATAGAATTCGTGGAGCAATCTACGCGATTGAAGCCCAATTGCATCTATGTGGCTATGGAATCTGCTTCGCTCACGGTGGTCGGTGGCTTGCTGCAACTGGCCACACTACCAGCCTCTGGCCTTCCTGCGCCGGCCGACCACTTTTTGTCATCATTAGCGGTCGACTTTTTGGAACGCTCCGTCGGCATCTTGCTGGCCAACTCTGGCACCGATGGATTGTTAGGCCTCAAGGCCATTAGCGATGCGGGCGGAATGACGATTGTGGAGCGGCCCGAGCAAGGTCAAGGCAGTCTGCTGTCGGCAACTCGGGGCAATTCAAGCGGCATCGACCATATTCTGCCCATTGACGAAATCGCCATTGAGTTAACGCGTTACACGGCGCACATTCAAGAAGCATCCGATCACGATTTCGATAAGCAACTCAACAAGCAGATCATAGAAACCATACCGGCCATTGCCGATGCCGTTGAGAAGCACACCGCCCACAATTTTCGCCACTACAAAGTCACGACTCTGGCCAGGCGAATCAAGCGTCGCATGCAGGTGCTCAAGCAGTCGTCGGTCACAGCCTACCTGGATGTGGTCACAGCCTCGCGTGACGAGGCGGGCAGACTGTTTCGCGATTTGCTGATTAGCGTCACCTCGTTTTTCAGAGATGCCGAAGCCTTTGCGACGCTCGAGCAAGCTGTTATTCCCAAGCTTATCGCACAGCAACCCGAGGGTGAGACACTCAGAGTTTGGGTGGCAGGCTGTGCGACCGGGGAAGAAGCGTACACGATGGCCATCGTGTTGCAAGAAGCCATCGACGCGGCTGGTCGCCATGTACCGTTACAGATTTTCGCGACGGATTTGGACGAACGTGCCCTGCAGACGGCGCGTCAAGGTTCCTATCCTCTGAGCATCGCTGAAGAATTAGCCCCCGAAAGGCTAAAGCGTTTCTTTATCAAGCGTGGTATGCGTTACCTGGTCAACAAGCAGATTCGCGACTGTGTTGTCTTCTCCTCGCACAACTTGATCAGCGATCCGCCCTTCACCAAACTGGATCTGATTTCCTGTCGCAATCTGCTGATCTATCTGGGTTCGCATCTCCAAAAGAAGTTGATCCCGCTCTTTCATTATGCGCTCCGACCCGGTGGCTACCTGTTCTTAGGCCCTTCGGAGAGCATGTCCGGACACAAAGAGTTGTTCCGTTCCATTAGCGCCAAGCATCGCATTACTCAGCGCAAGACCACTTCGATTGCCCCCGCGTCGCCTCAAGGCGCTTTGCGTATGACGATGGCCCGCACTTCGCAAGCGATTGGGGCTGAGCGCACGCAAATTGATCTGCACCAACTTGGCTATTCAGAGAACTTACCCGAGTGGAACTACGAGCTATTTCTCAAACATGTCGTGCCCGAGCAAGTGGAAGATGTCAAGCGACAATTCCAAAGCTGCTATGAGACTGAGGCTGACTGGACGCT
>JADLDX010000420.1 GCA_020846515.1 Pirellulaceae bacterium | reverse complement strand
TCTGGCTTTTCGTAAGCGTGCGCGCTCACGTCGCAAGCGGCGCTCGATGTTCTGAATCGGGCCAGTCATGTCATCCAAGCGCGATTCGACTGGTCGAAGGGCATCGCGGACAATGGCCTCCACCCAGGCCGGTCGTTGCTCGCTGGCCGACGAAGGATTGGAGGTCATTTCATCATTATGGCTGGCCAGCAAACGACTCTTGGCTAGCGCACGCACGAAGGTAAACTTCATGCGTTCGTTGGTCGTAGGCGTCTCAACTGTAGAAGCCCTCGGTGTTTCTTGCATGGCCAACGTCGGCTGATCGGACGACGACCGTGGCAACGCCGGTAAATCTGGCGTCGCTGGAACTGAGGTTGCATCTGGCGCTGGCTGACTTTCCTTTACAAATTGCCTAGCCACAGGTGTCGATAAAGCCTGGCGTGAGTACTGGAAGTGATGGCCAGCAACTTCAAAGCTGAATTCGCTTTCATCGCCGGGGATGATCAGCTCGACAACGTTTTTGCCATGACGAGTCAATCCGGGAGCTAAGCCGCGGAGAAAGACTTGTTTGGCCCCGATGACCAACATCACATGATGGTCCGTTATGCCCGGTAACAGGCATCGAACGTTGCAGTTGGCACCTGTGCCAAGCACGCATTTCGGGTTAGACAAAGTCCATTTCTGTGAAACCTTTCCAAGGCTATCACGCAAGGCTAACTGGCCATAACCAGCGTTGACGAGCGTGGCTTGGAAACTGGTCATCGTTTCTGAACTTGAACGTGTAAAATTCATGCCGTCGACCAATTCCGATAACGAATCTCGAACGAATCCAGTCCAGTTGTTCCCTCAGGGGAAGAGGCAATTATGAATGGACTTCCATCGGGGTATCGACCACTAATCGAGCCGTCTACGGCTGAAACGGATTAAGATTGCAGAGGATTTAAACCGTTGTTGCACCTGTCTGGAAGAATCGACATAAGCAGGTCGGATCGAAACTATTCCCAACAAAATCCCAAGATCGGCTCAAGTAGTTATGGCGCTCAAACAATTGGATCTGGTGGTCGACGAAAGTGACTTGCCGAACGATGTCAACCAATGGCTCGTCGCGGGTCGAGCCCGCATCGAACGATACTGGGATCAATTCACCAAGAAGCCGCTTCCCCAGTACATCGAGTGTGATTTCGATTACGTGGCCAAGGCCCTGCGCACGGTTGTGCAGCACGACTGGGTCGACGGAAGACTTTTCTGCGAATGGGGGTGCGGCTTCGGTATCGTCACTGGCATCGCCGCGTTATTGAAGCTGGATGCCATCGGTATTGAAG
This sequence comes from Pirellulaceae bacterium, assembly GCA_020846515.1. GTDB lineage: Bacteria > Planctomycetota > Planctomycetia > Pirellulales > Pirellulaceae > Aureliella. The sequence goes on along the minus strand of JADLDX010000420.1, from coordinate 7,481 downwards.
CCGAAGAGTTTCTCTGTGGACAAGCGCGAGAATTGCTCAACCAGAATCAGATCCGCGCTGAAATCTGGCAGGGGAATTTCCTGCCTGGCGGTTCACAACAACTGGCCGAAGACACCGACCCGTTAGTCAGTCTGACCCACAAGATTCCCCCAGCCTATCGGCAGCACGATATGCAATTGAGCGATTTTGCTATGACTTTTGTCTACCCCTGGCCCGGTGAGGAACATTTCCTCCGCGCCGTCTTTGATCGCTTTGCCAGACCAGGAGCTCTTATGCTGCAATTTCGCGGACCATACCATGTGGAACTATTTAGCAAGCGCTAAACGTTCAGGCTGCTAACAACGCTCGGCTTTGCGAGGCCCAGCTAATCCACTCGGTGACTTCTGTCAGGTCCGGCGCTTGACTGCCACGCAAGACGCGTTGACCTTGCGTACTGTTGGCGAATGCTGCCGTTTGGGCCAGCAGGGCAGTTGGCTCCATGCGACATAACGCTTCGGGGGATGAAACCCCACAGGCCACGAGGATCTGTGCATCATGCCCACGAAGATTGGGAATCCGACATACTAATCGAGCCTGCTCTTGCCAGGCACGGATGATCGCCGCCGTGACACGGGGCTGTCCCAAATCTTGAGCCAAACCTTCAGGTGAGCAGTTCAACAAGTCATTGACAGTCACCACGCCAGCCTGGCCAAGTGATTCAGCCATACTAGCGCCAATGGACGGCGCGTCGACAACAGGGCTCGACAGTTCCAAATAGAACCGCAGCACGCGACTATCGCCGCTGCCGCGACTGGACGACTTCGCACTGGCCGAGGTCGAGCGTGAGGCTTGAGAGAGCCGATCACGTCCATTGGAATCACGTCCATTGGCTTCACGTCCATTGGCTTCACGTCCAGTGGTTTCACGTCCATGGGTTTCACGTCCATTGGTTTCACGTCCATTGGTTTCACGAGTAGTGCGTGTTCGCGGTTCGCCTCGCGAATCATTGCGTCCTTCGTTGCGTGAATCACGACGGCGGGTAGTTCGCTCATCGTCGGCGCGGGGAGCTTGGAGCTGCGGATCTTCTTCGCGTTCGACAATATGGTAGGTTGGCAAAGGTGTGTGTGCCGCTTCTGTGCGATGCATGACGGGACGTCGAGCCCTAGGTCGGGTATCGCTATCAAAGGTTGTGTCCTCGCGCCCGTCGCGTGGCGTACGAGCGGTGGCACCGCGATTGGCAGAGGCCACCCATGCCGTTAGTCGCGATAGTTCGTAGGGACTACCACTGCGCATGATGGACTTGCCACGTTCGGTTGCCAAGAAGTGCTCGACACGTTCCAGCAAGCGACTCGGGTCCATCTCGGTGAGTTGGCGTGGATCACGGATGCCTGCCCCAGCCATTACTCGCGCATCAAACGGGCGCAATTGAGGCATACCGCAGAGCAGTCGCGACTCGTTTTGCCAAGCGCGGACGACTTCTGCGCTGACACCGGGCAGTCGCGCTGAGTCCGCCAACCAGTTGGCGTCTGCGTCCAGTAGATCAACCACTCGATCGATGCCCAAAGCTCTGAGCCGAGCGCCGCTGATGGTGCCAATGCTTGGAACTTCCTGAATTTCAGAACGTTCGGTCAGCACCCAGCGTTTTTTTTCCTGAGCGCGAACTGGAGGTGGCGTCCATTCTGGCTCCTGCCACTTGTCGGCTTCCCAATCATTGGCAAAGGCAGTCAGTTGACGATTGACATCGTAATCAGCCGGCGCCGACTGGGACTGGAGGGCGCGCGACACCACAATCGGTACAACATAGCCGCGCACGCTCTTGATCGCGTCGACGAGCTCTTTATCGTCGGTCAGCACGATGATCTGTTGACGAGCCACATCGGCTTGGCCTGCCAGATAACGCACCGCCGTCAAGGCTCTGGGGCCCTCCAAACCATCCAGCGTTTCGTCCAGCACCAACGGGATTTGATGGCCACGTGCCGCCAGTACATCGACGATGGCCAGACGCAGTGCTGCTTCTTCCAGACGAGCCAATCGTACGTCCGGAGTACCGACAGCATCTAGTCCCGCCGTGTAGTGGCCGCGCACTGGTTCGTAGCGGCCAGCGTCATGCGAACCGTCGGTTAACGGACCTTGGGCGTATCGGCTGTTCAGTTCACTACGAGCATACGAGTAGCCGTTTGGCGTGAACGCATCCCGGTAAAGTTGGTCACGGAAAGCCTGTTGACCTGCGCGATCGATGGGCATGCCGGTCAGTCCAGCCAGATGCCGCAGGTAACGTCCCCGCACCGAATGCACATCCTCAACGTCCTGCGGCAATTGCTGCAAACGTCGGCGCAGGTCGGTCAAATCAACTCGCAATCGATCTCGAGTTTCCAAACGCAGAATGTCTTCATTGACCAGGTCCAGTTCGCGCAGCAAATCCGCTTCGACTCGATCATAAGTCCCATTGCTCAATGGCAAGACTCCCAGTCGACGCAGTCGACTTTCAGTCTCTTGATGATCTCGTAGTGCCGATTCCAAACGCACCATCGCTTGACTACGACGATTCTCGATGTCCGTTAACTGATCCATGTAGAGCGGATTGATTTGACTTTGATTCAAACCGATGCGTCCATCAGCCGGTCCGGATGAAATGGCGGTCAGCCAAGAATCCAAGTGAGGATGATCCGCACATCGACAACTGTCACTATAGGCCACGGCCACCTGGTCTACTGACAAGTGACAGGCCGTAGCGATGGTTCTGAGCAATTCACCGCGTTCAGCGATCAGCCTTTCAACGGCCAGTCGCATTTCGCTTTCACAGCGCGAGAGTTGGAGGATCTGGTCCTTCATGGCCCGATTGGTCGTTAGCGATTCGTGACGCGAAAGTTGCTGGCAGACTTCGTGCAATTCGCGTTGCATCAGTCGCATGGTTTGCGGCAGTTCGTGTCGCGCATCATCGCGCTGGTCGCGGTAGCGATCAACGCCTTCTACTAGGGCATCGAAGTGACGACGCGCCTCGACGATCTGGGCTTCCAGGGATCGCAGCGCCAGTCGGGGCGTGGCTTGATTGATCGGCGCAAACTGCTCACCGAGTTGTCCGTCCAAATGGGCATCGGTTGAGGCGGCTTCCAATCGCTCGCGATGGGCACGAATCTCGGTGAGCGTGTTTCGCCAGCGCGCTAATTGCGCATCGAGCGACAATAAACGTTCACGATAAGTGTGCTGCTTGTTTTCCAGCGCGGGGATCTGTCCGTCACGCAAACGCGCGACGGCCGCATCCAGTTCGGCGATCTCATCGCGGATCTTCTGAGTGTCTCTGTCCAGGGCCGACAATCGATCGGATAAACGATGATGCTCGTCGGTCGATGGTGCATAGTGCTTACCCGAGGACTGCCTTCGCGCCCGGTCCAGGTCCGCTTCCAGCTGACGACGACGCGCCAGCAAGCCTTCTCTCGTCACCGATAGGCCATCAAGTGGATGAAGTTGTGCCAGCAGTTCTCGTTCACGAGCCAAAAGGTTGGAACGCTCGTCCATATGTGATGGTTTGGCTACATCGTCTAAACGTAATTCGCGCGCCACGTCCCACAAGCGAAAGGTGGCTTGACTGTCCGAAGGCACGGCGGCCAGTCGATCGAAGGCCTCGCGCTGCATGGGCGACAATGCATCAGCGACCGAGCCTACTGCTAAACGGTCCGGCAGGGCCTTCCAGTGCTCTTCATAATTTTTAGGCGCGTAACCGGAGTGATGTGATGAACCATTATCCTGGCTGCTCCAGGCATTGGTCGAACGCCGTAGGATTTTGCTGTCCGTGCGTCCGGATTGTTGGTGCCGCTCCAACTGATATTCAGCATCGCCCAAGCGAAGCGTCAGGCGACCACTGGCCAAAGCAGGTAGGCGGGGTGATGCCGAGTTCGGCGCGTAGCTGCGACGCAGATCAGCCGACTGATGCTGGGGTTGGATGACCCCGCGTAGCCAAGCCAGTAGCGAACTCTTTCCCGATCCTCGTCGACCGCAAACGGCATTTAATCCAGCAGACAATCCGCCGACCTGTGTACGGTCAGCAGTCCCCATTTGATTTACTTCCATGCTGATCAATTGCATGAGCCGGCACCTCCCTGGCCTGGTTGATTTAACTTGCGCATCTTCACGCATCTGAGTCGGGGGAAAAGTTTACCACACATAGCACCCCCCAACCAAGAGCAGTTTCGTACACGAATCGCGTCCCCGTAGACGAATCGCACCGCGACTCGTCCAATCCTTTCAATCCTCTTCCTTCTCACAACAGCCACGTGGGGGGCTTAGTCCGAAGTGATGTTTTATTCGCTACGGCACTCAGGACTGGAAGGGTATTTGGGCAATGGTGGAACTTTGGGCCATTCGCAATTGGGCTGATCTAGGCAATGGTAGTCTTTGTTTCTAGTGTGGAAACAAGGGCTGGCCATGGGCTGGTGCTGCCCGCATCTGAGATCAGAGCACGTCATCTTGTCGCGTGGGCTTGCATTTGAGTTCACTATGTCATTGTCATTAACGTCTCGTCAATTGATGACAGTTTTGTGCTTCTTCATTCTGATGATGGGCGCCTTTTCTGGTCCATTGGATGTCTCAGAAGGCGGCAGTGGCGAAACTGCCATGCGGGTGGCCAAGGCACCCAGTGTGCTTCTCAAGTTGGTCAACGCAGGTATGGCTTGTCTGGTTGGCCTATGGGGCCTGGCCTCGTTACCATCTGCGCGTAAATATCTGGCATCGTTACCAGGGCTGGTCCTATGCATGATCGCCCTGATTTTTTTGATGACCTGCCTGACTTCGATCACCAGCGCGTCGTTGCCCATCGCGCTGGTGTTTATCGCTTATCTATTGCTTATCCCAACCTGTCTGGTCGTGTTAGATCTGCGTGGTTCGATGGCAGCGGTCCTGGCGGGTTGCCTGTTGTTTACGTGCGCTGCTTTGTTCTTGTATTACTTCGTGCCTCGACTGGGCGTGTTCATCGAGGAATTCGACGATGGCGTGATCATTGAGCGTTTAGGTGGTCTGTCCCAACCCAACCACACCGGCCGCACGGCTCTGATTGGTTTGCTGCTGACGACCTACTTTGTGCGACTGCGCAGCCTCTCATGGCGAGTGAGCCTGGGATTATTCACGTTATTCCTGTTAGCCGGCGTGTTGGCCATGAGTCGCACGGCCATGTTGGGCGTAGCCATCTGCCTGGTCGTGCTGAATCTCGACTTGATCTTTACGCGTGTGGGGCTGACAGCGTGTTGGTTGGGAGTGGTCGGTGGCTTAGCCGGTTTGTTTGTACTACTGGCCATGGGCGGCGAAGAGGCCCTCGCGAAAAAAGTGCTCGGCGCCGTCACCAAGACGGGTGATTTAGAGGAAGTCACGCAAGTCACCGGTCGCTCAGATATTTGGGAACGCACAATTAAGCTAATTAGAGGGCGTCCGCTACAAGGCTACGGCCTGGGCGCGAACAAGATTATGCTGATCGACCATTTGCAGTCGACGCACAACATACTCTTGCACCCTACATTGGCGGCCGGGATTTTCGCGGGAGGCTTAACACTCCTGTTGCTACTTTGGAATCTAGCAAATGTCTTTACTTACCCGAACTTGCTTATTCGCGCGCTATCAGCCTATATACTCATCAGCGGCCTGACGGAAGACACGATTTACGAAACCTTTCCTGGGGCTTGTACGCTGCTGTGGATTATCTGTTGCTTATGGCCCATTGAGCGACATCGGCCACAGTCCGATGGCGCAGGCCTTTTGAGCATGTGGATGCGTCCACGTGCTTAGCGGTCAGCGCCGGTAGGCCCGTCACAAAGTGACGGGAAAACCAGTCATATGTGGATGTTTTTATCCGCTTTGTGTGAAAAAAAGTAGTTTTGGAAGGTCATGGAGCCCGCTTGCGCAATTTTCGTTGCAGCGAGCGACGATGGATCCCCAGTCGACGGGCCGCTTCTGAAATATTGCCTCCGCAATCAGCCAGCACGCGATGGATATGTTCCCATTCGGCTTGGGCCAAAGTGGGTACAGGAATTTCCTCTTCGGCTTGCGGAATTTCAATTTCCGAACCTACTCGGGCAAACGCGTTCAGAATGTCGTCCGCGTCGGCTGGTTTGGGCAGGAAGTTGGGGGCGCCCAAGCGAATCGCATCGATGGCCGTAGCGATCGAGCCGAATCCCGAAAGGATCAAGATCTTGGTATCGGGATGAATTTTCTTCAGCTCGGGAATCAACGCCATACCGGGCTTGCCGGGCATGCGCAGATCCAGGACCGCCAGATCGGTGGGCGATTGTCGAAACACGATCAGAGCTTCGTCATAGCTGCCGGCTACCGAAACACGAAATCCGCGTTCCTGAAAAGCCAACGCTAAGCGATCGCGAAGCACAAAGCTGTCGTCGACCAGTAGGATGCTCTTGGCGGCCATCTCAATCGGCTGGCTACCAGACACGGCTTCGGTCGTACTCATGGTAAAAGACCCTCTTGTAAAAGTGAAGCAAAGTTGCTGGTCGTTCCCTTGCGTATAGGCGAGGGTTGATAGAGCAACCATTTGTAAATTATACCCCGTGTTGCTTGCGCATGCACGGCAATGTTACTTCGGCCGTCGTTCCATGCCCCGGCTTACTGCTGTAGACCAATTTACCTCCCAATCGATTCAGAACATTTTGGGTTAAGTACAGTCCCAGCCCCATGCCACGACCGGGTTCCTTGGTCGTAAAAAAGGGCTGACCAATTCGTTGCAGTACTTCGCTGGTCATGCCATCTCCTCGATCGATGACGAGGATACGCCATTTATCTCCGGCGACATCACCGACCAACTGCACATCGGCGCCGGGTTGGCTGGCATCAATGGCGTTCTGAACCAGATTGCGAATGGCTTGAGCGACCGCTTGAATCGGCAAGACGGCCACGGTGGACTTGGCGGTTTCGGCCACGCTGACGCTTACACGCGTTGGCTCGCGCACGCCCAACATGACTTCGTGAAAAAACTGGGCAACCGTGGTTTCTGTCAGACGTTCGCCGGCCGCGTCACCCGCTGCGCTGGCTAATCGATCCAGTATCTGTCGGCAGTGGTTCAGCTCGCTGCGAATCAACGCCACGTCTTGGCCAACCGAAGCGGGCAATGAGTGTTTCTCTACTGTACGACTTAACTCTTTCACCACTACTGCGATGGTCGAGAGCGGCGTGGCCAGTTCGTGACCAGCACCAGCGGCCAAGGTGGCTAAACCTTCTAACTGCCGAGCGCGCAAGCGTTCGTCCTCAGCCGCCTGCAGTTCCAATTCACGCTGCTTCAGTTCACCGGTCAGCATCGTGATGAAGTACGTGATCACGCCACCGCAAGTGGCAAACGATACCAACAAGCCTACTTGTACAATCGACCAGCGCGAGGTCGACGCCGTTGACCAGCCTTGATTTTGAAGGGCTGGCAGTGGTTCACCGACCAGCATCAGCGTCACCACGCAAACCACGGCCCCGATCCAGAAGGCCCAAGCCCAGACCGGAGTAAGAATCACGCCAGCCAC
>JADLDX010000419.1 GCA_020846515.1 Pirellulaceae bacterium | reverse complement strand
CGAAGTAGCCGACCAGTTCAAGAACTCGCTGGTCATTGAGAGCCTGCAGCAAGTAACCGAAGGTGGACATTTTTCGGCCATCAGCGAACCTGTCTTTGATTATAAAGTCATCGAAGTACCCGCCGAGGGAGATTTCCGGTACGAATTCGACATTGAAGTTCGGCCTGACTTTGAGACCCCTCAGTGGGAAGGCCTAGAACTCAAGCGTCTGGCCTTTAATCTGACTGATGAAGATGTCGATCGTCAGACGGCACGCACTCTGTCGCGATTTGCCCCTGGTGACGCCGTCGACGGTGAAGCTCAACTGGGCGACCTGCTGACGCTGAATATCAAATTCTACGAAAATGACGAACTGTTTTCGCAATCCGATGAGCAGCAAGTTGCTTTGCGCACCAAACTGTCCTTCGGCGATGCCATCATTGAAAATTGTGGTGCCTTGCTGACTGGCGTCAAAGAAGGCGAAAAACGCGAAACCACTATCACGATTTCTGACTCAGCGCCCAACCCCGAGCACCGTGGCAAGAGCTTGCGCGCAGAGTTTGATGTTACCGAAATTCGCCGTATCCAGATCAACGACTTGACGCCTTCGCTTCTGTCGACGCTGGGCTTTGATTCGACCGATGATTTGCGCGGCTTTGTTCGCGAAGAACTCGAGCGACAATTTGTTTATCATCAGCACCAAGACCTGCGAAAGCAGATCGTGTCGAAGCTGACTGAAGGCGCTGATTGGGAAATGCCCGAAAGCTTGGTCAACAAGCAAACCAATCGCGAGCTACAACGTTTGGTACTCGAACTTCAGCGCAGCCGCTTCACCCGCGACCAGATCAACCAATACGTCAATGTCGCCCGCAACAACGCGCGCAACTCGACGATTGAAGCTTTGCGCGAACACTTCGTGCTAGAGAAAATCGCTGAAGAACTGAAGCTGGAACCTTCCAGTGAAGAATACGATGCTGAGATTGGCTTGCTCGCAGAGCAGAGCGACATGTCAGCTCGCCGCATGCGAGCTCGGCTGGAAAAGTCAGGTCAAATGGATGCCGTTCGCAATCAAATCATCGAGCGTCAAGTGATCGACAAGATCGCTGCCGCGGCGAAGATTACAGAGATCCAAGATCAAGAGTTCCTCAAGAAGGACGTTGAGTCCAGCAGCATCGACTTCTTGATTTCAGGTCAAGTAGTTGCCATTCCTGAAGCGGCACATGATAACGATGCAGCCGCATTCCCCGGCGCTCCAAAGCTACCTGAAGCTGATAAGAAAAATGACTGATCCGGCATAAAGTCCGATCGGTATTTCTATTCATTTTGAGCGGGCAGAGAATCATTCCTCTCTGTTCCCGCTGGAACAAAGTGAACTCAATTCGACCTGCAATGGCAAGTTAGCCGGCTGTGTTTCTCTGGCAGCTGAACGAATAATCTTCCGTTGCCAGCAAAATCTCTAGCAAGCGGGCTTGCCAAAATGGTCCAATTGGCCAACATTGTGGGTTGAGAGTCAAACCGGCTCGCACGAGTTATTTCCTGGAACCACTAGAAGGAGCGCACGTTGGATTCTCGGCTGCCCCCAAATAACCATTCCATGGGCCATCACACCATCGGCGACCATCCACTAGGCGAGCTTAGCAATTCGTACGCATCGGCGAGCTATCAGCGCCAACGTCAACTGACGCTCGGCGATCTGTTGCTGGAAAACCGCATCGTGTTTCTCCAAGGTGAGATTCACACCGGCAATGCCAACGAAGTAGTGATGAAGTTGCTGTACTTGCAAAGCGAAAATCGTCGCAAGGACATTCATTTTTATCTCAACAGTCCAGGCGGCGATGTGATCGCCACCTTGGCAATTTACGATACGATGCAAATGCTCTCGTGCCCGGTCGCTACCTATTGTGTAGGCCAGGCCGCTAGCGGTGCTGCCGTGCTCTTGGCTGGCGGAACCAAAGGCAAGCGATTCTGCCTGCCCAATAGCCGTGTCATGGTTCATCAACCAGCCGGCGGTGTATCGGGCCAGATCTCGGACATTGAGATTCAAGCCAATGAAATCCTGCGTTATCGAGATATGCTCAATCACATTCTCTCAAGCCACACGGGCAAGAGTGTTGAACAGATTGCCAAAGACGCTGATCGCGACTTCTTCCTCACCGCTGAGGCCGCTAAGGAGTATGGCTTGGTCGATCAATTGCTGACCAAGCAAGTCGCGGAACAAGAAGACAACAACGACTAGTGAATTCGCCGGCACATTGACTCCAATGCTACCGCGTGATTTCTAAAGCGTTGACTTCTATAGGTCTGTGGTAGGGCTATCCAGTCTTACCCGGGCAACTCAAGATCAGCCAAACATCAGTTAAATTAAGCAAGAACGGATTGATAGCATGCCAACGATTCCGTACGTCATTGAGAAGAACGGTCGGGAAGAACGAGTATACGACATATACAGTCGGCTCCTGAAAGACCGGATTATCTTCTTGGGTTCGCAAGTCGACGACGAAGTGGCCAATGCCCTCGTCGCTCAAATGTTGTTTCTCCAGTCCGACGACCCCAAAGCGGACATTCACTTGTACATTAATTCGCCTGGTGGCAGCGTCAGCGCCGGTTTGGCGATCTACGATACGATGCAGTTTGTTTCCTGTGACGTAGCGACCTATTGCATCGGTCAGGCTGCGTCGATGGGCGCCGTGCTATTGGCCGCTGGTGCCGCCGGCAAACGCTATGCGTTGCCCAACGCCCGCATCATGATTCACCAACCACTAGCGGGCATGCAAGGTACAGCCGAAGAAATCTCGATTCATGCTCGAGAATTCAAACGCATTAAGCAGAAGCTGAACGAGATTCTCCTGAAACATTCGGGACAATCGCTAACCCAAATTGAGCGCGATACCGATCGCGATCGATTCATGTCGGCCGAGGAAGCCGTTGAGTACGGCTTGATCGACAAGGCAATCGAATCGATGCCTCGCGATGCTACTGCTCCTGCTCCACCGGCCGCCAGCTAGCCTATCTGAAATGGCTGACGATTGGATCGCCGCAATTGACTGATCGTGAACCTGCCGCCACCCTTTCCCCGACTTGAAACAAGGGTTGCGGTTTGTTGGGAGGGCGAAGATGAGTTCGACCGATTCACGCGTTGGCAAGACTCCCCACTCAAATTCTCCGGCCTCAACGACTGAGTTGAGGCCCACTAGTCCTCGAGGCGGTGCGAGCGACGACGGCCTGCGTCACTATCTGGCGCTCGTGCTGACCACAGGTGTGGGGCCGATCACGCTTGGCAGTTTGCTGGATACATTTGGTACGCCGGAAGCCGTTTTGAATGCCGCGCCGGGTGAACTGGCTGAGGTGCAGGGCGTCGGTATAGCGTTGGCTCGACGCTTGCGATCCAGCGAGTTCAAGGAACTTGCCGATCAAGTGATTCAGCAATGCGCCGAGGCGCAAATTGATATTCTGCGTCCCAGCCATCCACGTTTTCCGCGTCTGCTGCGGGAACTCCCCGATCCACCTGGCGTGTTGTACGTCCGAGGCGAACTGAAACCATGCGATGGTTTGGCATTGGCGATTGTCGGCACGCGTGGTGCGTCGAACTATGGTCGCACGCAAGCCGAAAGGTTTGGGCGCGTTTTGGCCCGCGCAGGTTTGACGATCGTTAGCGGACTGGCGCGGGGCATTGACGCAGCGGCGCATCGCGGAGCCATCGATGGTGGCGGCCGAACAATCGCGGTGCTCAGTAGTGGCGTGCATGAAATCTATCCGCCCCAACACGAAGAACTCGCGCTGCAGATCGTGGAGCATGGTGCGCTCATCAGCGAGATGCCGCCATTCATGAAACCGAAAAAGGGCATGTTTCCTCAACGCAACCGCCTGATCAGCGGACTGGCTCTGGGCACATTGGTGGTTGAAGCTGCCACTCGTTCCGGCGCGCTGATCACCGCCAGACATGCTGGCGAACAGGGGCGAGAGGTTTTTGCCATACCCGGGCTGGTTAGTTCGCCATCCGCCCGCGGCTGTCATGCGTTGATTCGTGACGGTGCCTATCTAACGGAAGATCCCGATGACATTCTTGATCAACTTGGTCCATTGGTCGAAGGGATCCAAATCAGCCCCGAGGTCAACGTGAGACATCCCATGGAGCTGACCTTGAACGATCAAGAGTCACGCGTCCTGGGAGCCATCGGTGTAGAGCCCACCGATATCAACCTGGTGGTAACAAAAAGTGGCTTGCCAGTGGCACGGGTGTTGAGCACCTTGAGCGTGTTGGAAATGCGAAGACTGATACGCCGCGTGAGTGGCCAGACTGTGCTGCGTTGCTAACCCGCCGCTCAAACTCTGCTAAGCACTTCGACAGGCCTCTGGCAAACACCTGGCAGGCGTCTGGAAAGCATCGTTGTCCCCCGAAAACAACCATAACCATGACGTAAGGTTGTCAGCAAATATTCCTGGGATTCGAGACAAATTGTCGACGGGCTCAGAATACAAATCACCTGCAGAGCCTTAGAGAGCGAACAATCGTAGTATGAACGACGAGCCTAAACGCCTGGAAAACGACCAGCAACTGATGGCCAGCATCGATGCGCAAGTGGCTCACATCTGGATGGTGCGTACCTTCTTGAAGCACTCCGATGAGGTCAAAGATGACGAAGAGTTGGCGAGTGTGCATCGTGACCTATATGACTTCATGTTGGCATTAGGGCCGTCGCTGGACGCTGGCGACGCGGCTGGCTATTTGAAGATGGCTCGTAAAAAGCTGACCATTTTGAGTAAAGCCACAGAGTTGCTCATATCGATTCAGCCTGAGGTGTCGGGTCATATGAATTTTCGCATGGCCGCACAATCTCTGAGTTTGGCTGTTGGGCAAATCAAAAGTCTGCTCTCCGTCAGCAGGCCAGAGAATTCAGGCCAGACACCAGGCCAATGATCGCATCAAAAGCGTTATAGTATGGGGGCGATTTTTCCACCAAACTGAACGTAATTGAAGCTTGTGACGATGCCCGACTTGATTGCACAAGGTCCACGCCAGCAGGATCGCTGGCGACGTCCGCTCAGCGTGACCAACGCGGAAGCGGTGCTCGGACGAACGGCTGACCATTGGTCGGTCCCTTGGGATGATCGCATTTCTCGCAAGCACGCGTCGCTGCGTTGGAATGGCAAAACGCTGGAAGTTACTCGTTTTGCAGATGCGCGCAATTTTATCTTCTATCGCGGCCAGCAGCTCGACAATTTCAAAGTTCAGATTGGCGAACACTTTGTAATCGGTCAAACGACGTTCACGATTGTCGATCAACCGGTGCAGTTCTCGCAATTGGCTGCCCCTGCGTTTTCCGAACAGACGTATTCGCCTCACCTGTTACGTCAAAGTCGATATCGCGACGCCGATCGACGCATTGAAGTCTTGGGACGCGTGCCGGAGATTATCGCTGGCAGCAGCAGCGACGAAGAACTGTGCGCGCGCATCGTCAATGTTTTGTTACTGGGCATTTCAGACGCCTCGTTCGTGGCCATCGTCAAACGCTTGGATACCAACTCGACGGCCAATCGCCATGAGTTTCTTGATCCGTCTTCAACCGCACCAGCCATCGACGGAGACACAGAATCCGATCGGCAGTTGGGACCGGAGTCGATGCAGATTTTGCATTGGGACTGTCGATCGTTGACTGGTCAACAATTTAAGCCGTCCGGGCAATTGGTAGGTCGCGCGGTGCGCACCAAAGAAAGTGTGTTGCACATTTGGAACCGCAGTCAGGCAACCGACGCGTTTACGCAGAGTGAAAATGTTGACTGGGCCTTTTGCACACCGGTTCTATCGGATGCTTGCCCTGGTTGGGCCATTTATGTCTCTGGTGTTTTCGCAAGCCCGACGATCCCAGAAGGTGTTAAACCGGAGTCTGATGGCCTGCGCGATGACCTAAAGTTCGCGGAATTAACCGCCACCACGCTTGGCGCCATCAAGCAAGTGCGTTCATTGCAGCGCCGGCAAGATAGTTTGCGGCCATTTTTTGCGCCAGTGGTTTTGGAAGCTTTGTCGCAGCGTGATCCCGACGAAGTGCTGGCACCGCGTGAAACAGATGTTTCCGTACTATTCTGCGACTTGCGTGGTTTCTCGCGCAATAGCGAGGACTCCGCTGATCGCTTGCTGGACTTGCTGGCGCGTGTCAGCGATGCGTTGGGGATCATGACGCATCACATATTGCATGCTGGTGGTGTGGTGGGCGACTTTCACGGCGATGCCGCCATGGGCTTCTGGGGCTGGCCGATTAGCGATCAGCAGGCTATCCATCAGGCCTGTGCGGCAGCCTTGGCCATCCGCTTGGAATTCGACCGCAATTCTGGAGAGCCGGGACACCCGCTGGCCGGTTTCCGCGCCGGCATTGGTATCGCCTCGGGTCCCGCCGTGGCGGGGCGCATTGGTACGATCGACCAGGTCAAAGTGACCGTCTTTGGCCCCGTCGTCAATTTGGCATCGCGACTGGAAGGGATGACCAAGCAGTTGCAAACTCCGATCTTGATCGACGAGGCGACCGCCGATTGGATCCGCAAACACGTGCCACGCGATGTCCTGCGCGTTAGGCGTGTCGCGAAGGTTCGGCCCTATGGCATGCAAACATCCTTGATGGTCAGTGAGCTATTGCCGCCGGCAGAGATGGACGGAGTCCTGACCGATGAACATATCGAGGTCTACGAAACCGCCTTGGATCATTTCTTGGCCGGCCGTTGGCCGGAAGCGTTTCGATACTTACATCAAGTACCTGCCGAAGATCAAGTCAAGGATTTTCTAGTCGTCTATATCGCACAGCACCGGCGCACACCGCCCCCGGACTGGGCAGGCATTATTGAATTGCCAGCCAAGTAAACAGAACTAACCCTCCCGGGCGCTGCGCTGGGGGGTTAGTTCTGTCACCGCCTTGATGTCGTAACCCAAGGCTCCCTTGGGCTTCTCAACGCCCGCCATTGACGCGCTGCGGGTGCATTTGATATTTCACCACTTGAAAGAAGTTCCAGTGCGTATTCATACCAGCCCCTGATGCATGTGCAAACTTCGATTGTCCTATTTCAACCAGCCTGCCGCGCTGTCAGCGTCGGCTAAACCAAGTGTGCGTTCGCCCACGCACAGATGCTCCCAGGTCGGCCCTGTTCCAGCTGCCACATGGGTCGTCGTTTGTCTGGTTATGCTGAGCTCATTTACCGGCTGTGCCATGTCAGCCCCCATGCATGTGGTGCATCCGCCTCGATTAAAAGTGCCGATGGCATCACGCATTGCCTTCGCCCCGATCGTGGCTGACGATCAACTGAGTGCGGAACTGGAACAAGCTCTCGTAGCTCAAATGCCCGCGCAGCGCGCCGATCTGCAATTGTTGACGGCGAAGGACTTGGTGGCTGCTTCGCCTGTGCGGCTCGCTTCCACGGCACCACTGACCGGTGACTTAACGGCCCTCTTGGCCGCGCGGCAAGCCAAGGCTGAATTGCTGCTCATGGGCGAAGTAGTGCAAAATGATTTGGGCCAGCTCCAAGGCCAGCCAAATAACCTGCCCCCGGAAGCGGCTCAGTTCAACGCAAATAATGCCTCGTTTCTAGCGCCCGCCGCCGTAAAAAGGCCCGAGCGATTGGCGATCGCCTGGCGAGTGCTGGATGTGCCAACCGGACGTGTCATCGGTAATCAAACTTTAGCGATAGATCGTATTCAAGCAGATCGACAATATCCGGATTTGCCATTTGCGTTTCCGATGCCACGCGAGCGAGTCGTCGCAGCCAGCGCGCGGCAAACCTGGCAGTCGGTGGCACCTTACATCGAGAAGGAAGACGCAATCCTGGCACTGCCTTGGTTGCAACCAGGTGCCAGTCAAATACGCCGCGGTAATGGTTACGCCCGCATCGGGCGTTGGGAACAAGCGGAAACTGAGTGGACGATCGCAGCCACACGCCACCCATGGAGCAACACTGCCAAACACAATTTGGCCTTAGCGCAAGCAGCCAGAGAAGATTTCGAGTCCGCCAAGTACACCCTGGGTACGATGGGACCATTGCGTATGCGCAAACGCCAGTCGGAAACCCTGGTTTGGATAGACCAGCGACATCGCTGGCATCATGAAGCATTAGGACTGCCGCCACCTGAGGGTGGTTGGGCTTTTCCCGATCCAGTCCTTGAAGCAGAACGACCACTCGCAACATCCGTCGCGCCGGACCCTGAAGATGCCCCATGGTGGACCGCGATCCCAGGCACCAAGCCGCCCGGCTGGACCTGGCGTCAGTGGTTGTTTCAACCATGGGCACTGTAAAGCCTCTAAAAGCCGTTCTCCAAGCCTTCAACTTGCCAACTACGAGCCATCTACATACCATCAACTATCGGCACTTCGTGACAAGCATCAGGGCCCTCCAGGAATGATCCAGGGGCAAACATAAGCGTACGTGGTCACCAACAACCCGACCAGGCAGGCCAGGGCGATGCTGTGGTAGATGACCGCTTTAAACACGTCCGCTTCGCGGCCCGAGAGTTTACAAGCTGTCGAGGCCACGAGAATACTTTGGGCATCGATCATCTTACCCATGACGCCCCCAGCTGAATTGGCCGAGGCCATCAACACCGGCGAGACTCCAACCTGTTCCGCGGTAACTTTCTGCAGATTGCCAAACAATGCGTTCGAACCGGCATCAGTGCCCGTGAGCGCTACGCCCAGCCACCCCAGTAACGTACCGAAAAATGGATATGCCCAACCGGTCCTGGTCAGCGACAGGCCCATCACCGTATCCATGCCTGAGTATTTGGTGATGTAAGCCAAACCAACCATGCAGCTGATTGCCAGCATCGAAGGTAACAATTGACGGCATGTGCGACCGAAGATACCCGCGACGCGACCGAAACTCATACCGGATAGAAACGCCGACAAGACCGCTCCGAAGAACACAGCCGTCCCAGGCAATATAAGCACGTTCAAATCCAGCCGAGCGACCTCTGGAACCGGTTCGGCCACCACAGGCGGCATGCGCAGGACTGATCCGCTCAGCCACGGGGCAGGCATATTCAGTGCCTTGTTGGTCAAGTATTGATTGAAGGCTGAATACGACCACAAGAAGATCAACAGAGATGTCACGATAAACGGCGACCAGGCTTTAAGGACACTGGAGAGAGAATGAGTTGTTTGCGCAGTATCTGCCGATGCATTCGCCTCCGAGGTCATCAAATTTCGAGGCTTCCAGAATTTCAGGAACACGACCGTTACCAACAACGAAAAGATGGCTGATACGATGTCAACCAAGCCAGCCTCTTGGTAGTTTGACCAATAGAATTGCATGGCTGCGAACGAACCACCGCTGACCAATAGAGCCGGTAAGACCTCGAGAGCTCGACGCCACCCTGCCATGGTTACGATCAGCCAGGTTGGCAGAATAAAGGAGAATGGTGGCAGGATGCGTCCGACCATGGCATTGAGCAGATCGATATCGATATTGGTTACACCCTCGAGCGTGCGAATCGGATTGCCGACTCCTCCCCAGGCCACCGGCGCTGTATTGGCCAGCAAGCATAATACAGCCGCCTCAAAGGGCGGCACGCCCAAGCCGATCAAGAACGAACCGGCAATGGCCACCGGAGCACCACCGCCGCCTGTCCCTTCCAAGAAGGCGCCGAAACAGAATGCAATCAAGATAACCTGTAATCTTCGATCGGCCGACAAGCCTGAGATTGACTCTTTCATGACTTGGAACTGGCCGGATTCCACGGCCACATGGAATAAGAACAGCGAAGCAATGATCAGCCAGGCAATGCGTGTGAAGCCGAATACTACGCCACTTAAACTAGCACCCGCGATCAATTGAGACGGCATACCAAACACGAACGACGCCATCGCTATGGCCATCAAAAAACCTGCAAGTGACGCCATCCAAATGGATCGCCGCAGCACCAGCAGTACAAAGAACAAGGTGACCACAGGCACAGCAGCGGCCAGGGTTGAAAGAGGCCACCAGCTCAGTGGATCATAGTTCTGCTGCCATGTCATAGTTTCGCCTTACATCGGAGATCGCCTTTGGGGGTTGAACGGGAGAAATTCTAACGGAGTTGTGTCGCTCGTCGTTGAGCACCTGACCAAAATAGTTCGGGTCCAAGCCAGATTCATCATGGGTGAATCAGTCCTCGGTTCCATGCACACAGCACACGCAAAGCCAGGCTGCTCAAACCCTTTCGTGACGTCTGTGTGTTTCATGGCTTGGTAAGTTAGCCGCCGCTACGATCGGCGTGAATTACCTTACACGTCAACTAATTATCTGATAAAATTCAGCGAACCCCACTAGCCAAACCTCTGAGGCAACCTGACATGACTCGACAACTAATCGCGTTAACGCTCTTGATCTGCTGCGCAGCTAGCTCACCGGCCGCCGATAAACCCAACATCAAACCCAACATCGTCGTCATGTTGGTGGACGATATGGGAGTCATGGACACTTCGGTGCCATTTCTGACGAATGAAGCTGGTCAAGCCAAACGTTATCCTCTAAACGATTACTATCGCACACCCAACATGGAGCGCTTGGCCGAGCGTGGCATCCGATTCAATAATTTCTGCGCGATGAGCGTTTGCTCGCCGACGCGAATCTCAATCATGACCGGTCAGAATGCGGCCCGACATCGCACGACCAACTGGATTAATCCGGACAAAGACAATGCAGGACCCCTTGGTCCCCGCGATTGGAATTGGCAAGGCCTAAAGACCGGCGATGTGACACTGGCTGCGTTAATGAAGTCGGGTGGCTATCGCACCATCCATGTCGGCAAAGGACATTTCGGCCCTCGCAATTCCGAGGGAGCAGAGCCACTTAACTTAGGATTTGATGTCAATGTCGGCGGTGCCTCGATCGGCGCACCTGCATCTTATTATGGCCAGCAGAACTATGGTAATGTGGGCGGCAAGGTAAAGCAGCAGTCGCCTGCCGCAGTCCCGGGTCTCAAGAAGTATGAGGGCACCGACACGTTCTTGACCGATGCGTTGACCACCGAAGCGTTAGCGCATGTCAGTCAGGCCGTTCAGTCGCAGCAGCCGTTCTTCTTGTATTTTCCTCAGTATGCGGTGCATGGCCCGTTCAACTCGGATCCTCGCTTTGCGGAGCACTACAAAGACAGTGGCCGCCCCCCAGCCGCCCAGGCGTTTGCCACGTTGATCGAAGGTATGGATAAGTCGCTGGGCGATGTGATGAAACGGCTTGAAGAACTGGGCGTAGCAGAGAATACCTTGTTTGTGTTTCTGGGAGATAACGGTTCCGACGCGCCGCTAGGTCATCAACATGCAGTGGCTTGTGCAGCCCCGCTGCGCGGTAAAAAGGGTTCGCACTACGAAGGCGGTATGCGGGTACCGTTCATTGCCTCTTGGGTGAAACCGAACTCGGCCAATCCGCTTCAACAGCGCTTGCCAATCGCCAGCGGGATGATTCAATCACAACAGGCCGCCGTGCAGGATCTGTTTCCGACGCTGCTGCGACTGGCCGATGTCGCGATTCCCGCCAGTCATAAAGTAGATGGACTGCGGCTGGATAAATTGCTGCTGGGTCAACCAGACCAGGCCAGGCCCGAGACGTTCTTGATGCATTATCCCCATGCGCCCCATCGGAGCGACTATTGGACCAGCTATCGGGATGGAAACTGGAAAGTCATCTACCACTATTTTCCCAGCGAGGTATCCAATGGCTCGCATTATCAACTGTTCGATTTGAAGAAAGATCCCTTCGAACAGAGCGACCTGGCCAGCACTCAGCCCGAGGAATTAAAACGCATGATGAGCAGTTTGGCTGCCGCCTTGGCCGACCATCACGCCGTCTACCCCGTGGCCGAAAACGGCCAACCCCTGAAGCCGCTCGTTCCCTAGCCAGCCGTAAAAGGGGTCAGACCCCTTTTCGGGTAGCCCTGAGTTTGGAGTATACTGCTGGCTGACCTCGCAGATGTGTTCAACACATTCTTCTGGCGTTCGATTCAACCCACCTTAGGACAGTCTCATGTACCGCTTGGCTTTAAAACGGCTTTGCATGTTTTCGTTTCTACTGCTGGCACTGGCCAGCCCTCGGATGACCTTGGCACAGACTCCCGACGCAGTTCCGGCTTGGGTCTGGGCGGAGAACGTGTCCGCTGGACAGAAGATCGCGTTGCGGCGCGAGTTCGATTTGAATGGAGAAGTAAAACAAGCCCTGGTGGTTGGCACTGCCGACAATCACTGCGAACTGTTCCTCAACGGAAAACGCGTCTTCAAAAGCGATGATTGGAATGAACTGGGCGCTGGCGATGTCACACGACAATTGAACATGGGCAAGAACGTATTGGCCATGTCCGCAACGAACGATGATGGCGCCGCCGGCGCCGTCGCATCGTTGATCATTACTTATGCTGATGGAAAAAAGCTGGAGATCGTCACCGACGCGAGTTGGAAGGTCAACGAAACCCAAGCACGCGGTGCTTGGCGCAATGTCGGCTTTAAAGATGATAAGTGGGCCGCGGCAAAAGTATTGGGCAAGTTAGGCGATGACAAACTGCCCTGGTCGGCCAGCCTGGGCACCGATTCTATCAAGGCAAGCTTGGGAACTGGATCGAAATCTGAGTTT
>JADLDX010000418.1 GCA_020846515.1 Pirellulaceae bacterium | reverse complement strand
TTGGCTCGCACGCGAGCGGAACTGGATCTGCGCGATCAGTCTGCTGTTACCGCCTACTTTCAACAAGTACGCCCTGCGTCGGTTGTATTTGCTGCCGCCAAAGTCGGCGGGATTCACGCGAACAACTCCTATCCTGTTGAGTTCCTGACAGACAACCTGCGAGCTCAACTGGCGACGATGACCAGCGCTTTTGACACGGGAGTAAGGCGTTTCCTATTCTTGGGCAGCACCTGCATTTATCCGCGTTTGGCTCAGCAGCCCATTACAGAAGACCAGCTGCTGACCAGTCCGCTGGAAAAGACCAACGAAGCGTATGCCCTGGCCAAAATCGCCGGACTTAAACTGTGCGAATACTATCGTCGCGAATACGGCGTGCTATTCCATAGCGCTATGCCCACCAATTTATATGGGCCCGGTGACAATTATCATCCGGAACATAGCCACGTCTTGCCGGCCATGCTCAGACGCTTCCATGAAGCTCGCATAGCGGGGGCGGATTCGGTGACCATTTGGGGGTCGGGTACCCCAAGACGAGAATTTTTGTATGTTGACGACTTGGCCGATGCCCTTGTACATCTACTCAAGATCGAAAATCCGCCCGATTGGATCAATGTCGGCTCGGGAGTTGACTTAAGTATCCTGGAATTGGCTCAACTGGTAGCCCAGACCGTCGGGTACACTGGTCGCATCGAATTAGATACAACTAAACCGGACGGTACTCCACGTAAATTGACAGACATATCTTTATTGCGATCCACTGGATGGAAACCGAGTGTCTCGCTTGAAGATGGTTTGGCACGAACCTATAAAGCATTTTTGGCTGAAACCCAATCGCAGACGAGACGAGAGCTATGAAAAAGGCATTAATCACCGGCATCACTGGACAAGACGGATCGTACCTGGCCGAGCTCTTGCTCGAAAAAGGCTATCAGGTCCACGGCGTCGTGCGTCGCTCGAGCAGCTTCTCCACCGGACGCATCGATCACTTGTACCGCGATGTCCACGAAAAACCTCAGCTGCTCCTGCATTATGGTGACCTGACCGACGGCCAGGCGCTGACCAACCTGGTATTGGATGTGCAGCCTGATGAGATCTACAACCTGGGTGCTCAAAGCCACGTCCGGGTTTCGTTTGATCAACCGGTATATACGCTGATGAGCGACGGTGTTGGCGCGCTGAATGTGCTGGAAGCCGCGCGACTGCTCAACAAGACCAAACCGGTCCGCGTTTATCAGGCCAGCAGTTCAGAAATGTATGGCAAGGTTTTGGAAACACCGCAAACGGAAACAACGCCTTTCAACCCGCAATCGCCTTACGCCTGTGCCAAGGTGTATGCCTTTTTCCAAACCATTAACTATCGTCGCAGCTACGATCTGTATGCTTGCAACGGCATTTTGTTTAATCACGAATCGCCACGCCGCGGCGAAACGTTTGTGACTCGTAAGATCACGCGGGCAGCCACACGCATTAAGGTCGGCCTGCAAAAGAAACTATATTTGGGTAACCTCGACGCCAAGCGTGACTGGGGTTTTGCCAAAGATTATGTCGACGCCATGTGGCGCATGCTGCAGCAAGACACACCAGAAGACTTTGTGATTGCAACTGGTGAAACTCGCACCATTCGTGAGTTCGTGGACATGGTCTTCGGCCAACTGGAGCTCGACTGGAATGAATACGTTGAAGTCGACCCACGCTACTTCCGTCCAGCCGAAGTTGATCTGTTGCTCGGTGATGCCTCGAAAGCCAAAGCCAAACTCGGCTGGACACCGGCCACCGATGTTCGCGAGTTGGCTCGGATCATGGTCGACCACGATCTAGAACTAGCTCAACGCGAACTGCACAACGAAAAATTCCAAAGCGTTTAACAGTCAGCCGCAGGCGTACTCATTTCGTTTAACAGTCAGCCGCAGGCGTTCTCATTTCGTTTAACAGTCAGACGCAGGCGTACTCTTCGTTTAACAGCATGACCGTTCACATTTAAGCGGAGCAGCGCAAGCTGCCCGGTGTTTCTCCGTAAAAAGCCAGGCGGAACCGGACGGCTAGCGCCGATTCCCTACCTTTTCGTTTAACAGTCAGCCGCAGGCGTACTCTGCCTTTTCGTTTACCAGTCAGCCGCACTCGTACTCAGCCTTTAGTGGCGTGAGACCGTCGACTGACTGTTACACTCTCTTGATTTAACCCGCATCTCGTTTGCACACGTGCTATAGATATAGAGTCAACCTTTGCTTCCGCAGCAGTGAGTGGACGAGTCGCGGAGCGATTCGTCTACAAATGCGAGTCGCGGAGCGATTCGCCTACGACGCCCCTTCGTTTTGATTGAGCGATAAAGTTATGAAAATCTGTTGTATTGGTGCAGGTTACGTTGGTGGGCCGACCATGGCCATGATTGCCAAGCAATGCCCTGACATCGGTGTTCACGTGGTCGATTTGAATCAACCGCGAATTGATGCTTGGAACTCCGACGAACTGC
Organism: Pirellulaceae bacterium; assembly: GCA_020846515.1. Classification (GTDB taxonomy): domain Bacteria; phylum Planctomycetota; class Planctomycetia; order Pirellulales; family Pirellulaceae; genus Aureliella. The sequence goes on along the minus strand of JADLDX010000418.1, from coordinate 1,721 downwards.
CCGTTTACGAACCAGGTTTGGATGAAGTCGTTAAAGAGGCTCGCGGTCGTAATTTGCGATTTTCGACGATGGTCGATGAAGGCATTGCCGAAGCCGATATGATCTTTATCGCGGTCAACACGCCGACGAAAACGTTTGGTATCGGTGCTGGCCGAGCTGCTAATCTTGAATTTATCGAAAAGTGCGCGCGGCAGATTGCTCGAGTTTCCCATGGTCACAAGATTGTGGTTGAGAAGTCGACGCTGCCGGTACGCACCGCCGAAGCCGTCAAGCGTATCCTGGAAAGTGCCGGTAACGGCGCGACCTTCGATGTGCTCAGCAATCCCGAGTTCCTGGCAGAAGGCACAGCCGTCAAGGATCTGCTCAATCCCGATCGCGTATTGATCGGTGGTGAATCGGCCAAGGCCGTCGATGCGCTGGCCCAAGTCTACGGACGCTGGATACCAGCCGATCGCATCTTGACGACGAACCTCTGGAGTAGCGAACTTTCCAAGCTCACGGCCAACGCGTTTCTGGCTCAGCGTGTCTCGTCGATCAATGCGATTTCGGCATTATGTGAAGCCACTGGTGCGGACGTTGATGAAGTAGCTCGCGCCATTGGTACCGATTCGCGAATTGGCCCCAAGTTCCTCAAGGCGTCTGTAGGCTTTGGTGGTTCTTGTTTCCAGAAAGACATTTTGAATCTGGTTTACTTGTGCGAGCACTTTGGTTTGCGAGAAGTGGCTGCGTATTGGGAACAAGTCGTCAACATGAACGACTATCAGAAACGCCGCTTTGCCGAGCGCATTGTCAAAACCATGTTCAACACGGTGTCCGACAAGCTGATTGGTATTTGGGGCTTTGCGTTCAAGAAAGACACCAATGACGTTCGCGAATCAGCCGCCATACATGTTTGTCGAGACTTGCTGCGTGAGCGAGCTCGCTTGAGGATTTATGATCCACGGGTATCAGCCGATCAAGTGCGTGAGGAATTGCTGGGAGTGATGACCGACAGCAACGGCATACTTAACGAAGGCGATCGTAAGTTGCTTGAGAAGAATGTGACGATTGTCAAAGATGCTTATGCGGCCGCGGAGAATGCTCACGCAGTAGCCATTTTGACTGAGTGGGACGAGTTCCGCACGGCAGACCTATCGCGTGTGCAAGCGTCGATGCAGCAACCAGCCTTCATGTTCGATGGTCGCAATGTGATCAACAGTGCCCAAGCCAAAGCCGCCGGCCTGGACTTCCACTGCATCGGCCGTGCCTAATGTAGGCGAATCGCTCCGCGACTCGCAAAACTGTAGCCGAATCGCTCCGCGACTCGCTGTAAACTCAAATACTTGACACATAAACTAATCGTCTAATAGCTTTCCCTTGCGAATATTGATTACAGGCATCTGTGGTTTCGTCGGCTCGACGCTGGCAACCTGCCTCCGCGAGCAAGACGCCAACCTACAGATCATTGGACTGGACAACTTCTCCCGGAGTGGCAGCTGGCGCAATCGCGAATCGCTACAGCAAATGGGCATTGATGTTCAGCATGGTGACATACGTCAAGCCAGCGATATAGACGCCTTGCCGGCGGTGGACTTTGTCATCGATGCCGCCGCCAACGCCAGCGTACTGGCCGGCGTTGGCAGCGGAGCCAGTAGTCGTCAGTTGATTGAGAACAACCTGTTGGGCACGGTGAACTTGCTGGAATACTGCAAACGCCATCGAGCCGGCTTTTTACTGCTCAG
>JADLDX010000417.1 GCA_020846515.1 Pirellulaceae bacterium | reverse complement strand
GTCACTCTTATTGCGTAGTTCACTGAGGTTCTTTTCAATGGACTGCACCTTTTGTTCTTCAGAGTACTCTTTTTGCTTGGCTTCACGGTTCTTGATGTCGATATCTTCCTTTTTGGACTCAAGTTCATCCTGTTTGGATCGCAGGATGGCGAAAGCTTCCTGCTCCGCATTTTCAGCCTTGAGCACCTTGTTGTACTGCGCCTCAGCCGCTTGGCGTTTGCTGAACAGCTCTTCGCGCGAGATGAGGCCGCGTGAGACGACTTGCTCGGCGATACGAAGCTGGTTTTGTTTGTCCTCGAGTTCGGCTTGCAGCACAAGCACTTCGTTTTTGGATTGCTCCCACTTCTCCTTCGATGCTTGTACCGCTTGCTCCAGCGATAGCATCAAGCTCCGACCGCTACTCTCCTGAAGAAACACATTTTGCTTGGCAACTTCGTAGGCGGCGAGCTGGGAGGTGAGTGCGATTTCGGTAGCTTGAACTTGGCTTTGTATCTGGTCAACGCCTCCCGCAGCAAAGGGGGTCAAGCGCAAAACGAGCTGACCTTTCTCCACATAGCTCCCTTCGCGAATCCCCTGTTCGACAAAGCTCACTACCCCCTCGGATGGACTGAGGACCGGCTGGGGTCGTTCTTGCGGATCCAACGCCAAAACGTTTCCGGAGCCGGTGGCCGTTTGTTGCCAGGGAACAAAGAACATGGCGAAGACGGCCACGGCAAGTGCCGCGAAGGTGATGCGTCCAGCCAGTCGAATGGTTCGCGCGGTTCGCACCATTTGCATCGAAGGGAAATCGTCCCAGTTGGATGGGCTTGAGTGTATAGTACGCATGGAGAATTCGATTCGCTAATTATTGAGATGACCGCTGCGCAGAGGCTAGCCAGACGCAGTTTTTCGCACATCGATCTGAGTGTCGCATAGATCGGCAATATCCTTACGGTTGGTCGATACCACCAGGGTCCAAACTGCATCTTTGGCGGCCAGGATGTTCCAGATGGCATCGCGGTCTTGCGAGTTCAGATGGTCGAGAATTCCATCCACGATCAGCAGCTTTGGCGACGCCGCCATGGCTCGTGCAAGCATTAGTTGCCGTGCCTGAATCACAGTCAGCGGATAACCACCGGTTTGAAGTGTTGTGTCTAAGCCATCGGCGAAATTCAGCACTGCTTCCGACAACCCGACTTGGGCCAGGACTTGGCGCGCCCGATCGTGGTTGACAGATCTTCGTCCGAGCCCGACGTTGTCGAACAATGCTGCATGAAAAACTTCCGATGAGCCCGCGTAAGCTACCAGCTTCCCCTCTGCCACGCTGGCCACGCGCATCACATCGACGCCAGCTATTTCAATGAAATCTTGACCTGGATCTGCCAAACCGGCCAGTGCCCTGGCGAAGAGAGAGCGTCCAGCAACGTCATCGCCTACGACGGCCACGCGAGCTCCCGCTTGAATCACACCCTGTGGGACTTTGGTAGGTGTTGAATGGCTGTTGAAAATAAGGTCGGACCATCCGACCGAAGCCGGTCCTGCGGGGAGTGCACCTAGGATTACCATCGGGTCAGCAGGGATATCTAAGAGATGCCCCACTTTGTCAACTCCCGCCATCAGATCGTAGAAATTCTCCAACGACTTGCCCGCTTTTGAAAATGCTCCGACGACTGTCGTCACAACCAACTCGCTAGCTACCAATTGGCCCAGCGTTAGTTGGCCATCGATTACCAACCAACCGCCCAGTGTGAGGACTGCTGTTAAGGCGACGACCTGGAGGCCGATGGCGAACACGGTTTGGCGAAGAACAACGCGAAACTGACGTCCACGAGCATTGATGTATCGCGCGGTCAATTGATCCGCATGGTGGATGGCGAGTGCTTCGCCCCCATTGACCTTGAAGGCCGCAGGAGACGCAATCACATCCTGCAACCAGTGGATAACCTGGTATTTGGCCACCGATTCCGCAATTGCCGTGCGCGTCCCTCCACCGCCGAGCATCCACGTGATCGAGACCATTGAGATCAACAGGACAATATCAAAGCCGAGCAGAAAGGGATGGTAGAACGCTAGCAGAATCATGCCCAGCGTCGTTGTGAGTAGGATATTGACGCCATCGAGAAAGAGTACCGCAGTTGCCTTCTGAATAATCATGATATCGAAGACCCGATTGGCAAGTTCGCGTGGGAATTCACCCTCCAGGGCCTTTTGATTTGCGCGGGGGAACCGGTGGGCTAAATCGCTTACGATTCGTACAAATTGCCGGCACTGGATCGTTTCAACAACCATCGTTTGCAAGATTCTGAGAATCCCCGCGATGCCCAAGCAAACCAGCAGCATCCCCCCCAGCACAATCAGTGGCTGCATATAACTGCCCCAACTGACCACGTTGACCAGCGATTCGACTGCCAGGGGCGTAGCCAAGGCAAGTATGCCGGCCACCGAGGCAAACAAGAAAACGAGTTTGATGTCGCGATGATCTAAGTTTAGAAGAGCCAGAAACCGCCTCAACGGCGTCGGATGTTGGTGCGAACCATCACCGTGCACGTGGGCTGAGGAGAGCGAATCACACTCCAACTGCTTATTGGCGACAAACGTGTGCAGGTCTTTGCTACGTGACAATATCCTACGGAGCCTCCGGCGGCTAATCAAGACCGTTGGACTGTGTTCGCTAATCTGGGTAGCTTCGATCGATCGACCTGAACGTCTCTCCAATACAAACGTACCGTTATTGCCACAGAACAAGACAACTGGTTTCCCTTCACTCACATAAGCGAAGATGTCCTGCACCTTGTGTAGCTTCGCTCTAACTAGAAAGATACCAGTCAACTTGGCCGCCGAGATCAGCCATTGGAAAGGGTCTGTCTCCAGAGTACCCTGGGCCACATCTGTCAGCGGCCGCAAGCGTGCCTGCAGTTGAAGCTCAACAGCCAAGCGACCAACGATCTTCTCGATCGTGTCGGCGGTCGGTACTTGGGAACTTTCGCTGTCCATGTTGAGCTCTATTCC
>JADLDX010000416.1 GCA_020846515.1 Pirellulaceae bacterium | reverse complement strand
CCGCCTGAGTTTGTACCAGCACAGGCACCCGTGGGAACGGGTGCCTCCGCCCCAGTCTCTTTGGCCCCCACGACCCAAGCGATTACCGAGGCCATGACCCAGTCGATGGTCGCCAGTGCTGACGCCCAAGCGCTGGTGGGCAATCCACCCGATCTCACTGTCACTTCTCCAGCGGGGCCCAATTGGTATTACCCCTGGACTTGGATTCCACGTGATGGTTGGGCCAACAGCGCCGAACTGGGTATCAACGGTTCAGGTGGGAATGCTAATTCGTTCAGCATCCAAGCTGGCACACGCTTCAAACGCAAGACGGATGCCAACATGTTCGACTTTCGATTGACTCACAACCGCACCCAAACCAATAGCGTCGAAAGACAGAACAATGCTTTGGCATTCGCAGATTTCGATCGTTACTTCGGCGAATCTCGCTGGACGGGATTTGTAAAAAATGGTCTCGAGTACGATCGCTTTCGCGACTTCGATCTGCGATACAACATCAGCATTGGTTTGGGCTACAGCATAATTAAACGCGATGACATCACACTCAAAGGCCGACTGGGTTCCGGTGCATCACGCGAGTTCGGTGGGTCAGATGATCGATGGGTACCTGAAGCTTTGTTCGGTGCCGACTACGAACATCAATGGAACAAACGCAACAAATGGATCGCGCGCATGGACTACTTTCCAGAGTGGGGCGACTTCGCCAACTACCGTATCGTCTCCGATGTCTCTTGGGAAATGCTGTGGGATGAGACTGGCAACCTATCGTTGAAACTTGGTGCCATCGACCGCTACGATAGTACTCCCAACGGTTTGCAACCAAATGACCTAACTTACTCGATGTTGCTGCTGTACAAGTTTTAAGCATGCCCAGCCATGCGTTCCAATCGTCAACCGCCTGCTATGGCCGGGGCCTCAGTGGAGATCGGAGGTGATCTGATGAGAGGAGATTTGAGGGGAATAGAGGAGAATTGACGAGTCGCGGAGCGACGCGTCTACAGAAATGCCTAACATTGAATTGATCCCAACCGAGCGGTTAAACGACCAACTTCGCGGCTTGATTGAAGCGGCCCCCGTGATGAGTCTCGACGAAGGCACGGTCGATGCCGCAACTGCCCAAGCGCTGGCAAATTGGCTGAAGGCTGAGCAACAGATCAGCCGAGCCTGCCTGGCCGGTTTGTGGTTGCTCGCAGGTGACCTGGAAAGATCGCATGAGATCAGCCAAAAGATCGATTCGGCTGACGGCTCCTTTTGGCACAGCATCATGCATCGTCGCGAAGGCGACTATGACAACGCGCGATATTGGCTCCGCCGAGTTGGCAGCCATAGCGTGATCGATCAACTAATCGATCAGTCTTCAGATTTTCGCAGCCCGTTTGAGTTCCTCAGCAGGGTTGAGCAAGCGGTTGCGAAACAATCGAAACAACATGAGCTGCTCAAACACATCCAGTGGATGGAATGGCAGCTTCTGTTTGTGCACTGCTGGTAGCCACCGCTAGTAGCCACCGCTAGTAGCCACCGCTGCCAAGCGGTGGATTTCGCCTCTAGCCGAGTCCACCGTCTGGCGACGGTGGCTACTGAGTTTGAAACGAGGCGCTGCCCAATTAAGCCCGGGCTGTCTTCTCGCCTTTGGTCTTGTAATCGACGACATCCCACGCCAGACCAAACATTTGCAGCAGGCGGATCGTGCGGAAGGTGATGTCAACTTCCCACCAGCGATGTCCATGCTTGGCCATGCGTGGGTGAGCGTGATGGTTGTTGTGCCAGCCTTCGCCATAGGTCAGGATCGCAACCCACCAGTTGTTGCGACTATCGTCGCGTGTTTCGTAGTTGCGGTAGCCCCACATGTGACTGGCTGAATTGACCAGCCAAGTTGAATGCAGTACGAAGACCATCCGCACGCAGACCGCCCATACGAGCCAGGAAATGGCCAGCTGCGATCCGCCGATCCAGTAACCAATGCCAGCCAAAATCAGCGAGCTGATCACGTTGATTGGTACGAACGCATAGTTGAGGGTCCGCATGAAACGCTCGCGCTGTAGGTCGGGTGCCCACTTGCGATAGAATTCCTTCTGGTCCTTGCCACCTACGTTGTAGGCTAGCCAAAAAGCATGGCTCCACCATCCACCATCATTAGGCGAATGCGGGTCACCCTCTTGATCGCTACGAGCATGATGCAAGCGATGATTGGCTACCCATTGCATGGGTGGGCCTTCGCCAGCCAGGCAGCCGACCGAAGCGATCAATTGGCGCACCCAGCGATAGGTGCTGAAGCTGCCGTGAGTGAGCATGCGATGGTAACCCAGCGTGATCCCCACACAACCACACAGCCAGTGCAGGACGAAGACCAGTGCCAGACCGCTCCAAGAAAATGTCGATGGTAGCAAGGCTGCCAAGGCACCGACATGAATTAGGCCCAGCCAAACAGCGGCAGCCCAATTGATATTGTTGGCATGTGCCACTTGGGCTTTGCCAGAGTTCCACTTCAACACCGAAGAGGCTTCAGACGGTGCGTGGCCACTGAGCAGTTGGGCGACATCACCTTCCGCGACCGGTTGAACTTGAGGTCCAGCCGTTTGACGATAGCGGCGAATGGTTGACCGCTTACCTTTTTGTTTCTTATTCATAAACTCTTTCGATTCACTAGGTGGGTTCGGCCCCAATCGACCCTCCCACACGTTCCGAATTTCAGGCTGCCTAATTGTTTCCTTTCAATTAGTCCGCGTCTACCCGGAAAATCGAGGGACCGCGCGTATGCGACCAAATTTCCTGCGGCAAACCGGCATTTCCGACTACACCCATTGCCAAAAATAAACGTGTTTCGCCCTATTTGCCGGGTGAGCCAACCAGGGCGCTGAAGCCCTAGCGATAAACGCTTCGCCAGCCCGTCTGGGGGGAGCTAGTTTGGGGTCTCAGGCACCGGCTCAGCATCTGCCGGGACGTCGATTTGGCTCGGTTGCGGCGGCTCCCGGTCGTTCGTCGGTTTGGCCAAGAATAGAACGATGAGAACGGTTAACGCACCCAACAAAAATCCACCTGCGGCCGTTAGCCAAAAGCCTGCCTGCCCGCCCGCGGCTGCCTTTTCAGTGCTCATCAATTTATCCTTGCCTTTGGGTTTCGCTTCGAAACCCTCAACTATATCAGAAACCTAAAAGACACTTAAAATCCCCGCTCGGCATCGATTTGATAGCAAATGACCCGTCAAGTGGGTGTAGCATTATGCCACCCCTGTTGGGCGTTCCAGATTCTCGATTCATTTTTGTGGAGGTTTGATTCTATGATTCGGTTAGGTTTTTTGAATGCGTTAGCAGGTATGGGCCTGCTAGTCACGCTGTTTGCGGCCACACCTGCGCAAGCAGCTTTGCTGTTGTACCACGCGGCCATGAATGGTCCATCGGAAGCGCCTCCCAATGCTTCCCCTGGCATAGGCACCGTGTACTTGGACTTTGACGACGTCGCCAACACGATGCGCATACGCACGACGTTCAGTGGGCTGACCGGTAACACGACGGCCGCACATATTCATGCCAACGTCACGGCGACGCCTTTCACAGGCACTTCCGGCGTAGCGACTACGACACCTACCTTCGTAGGGTTCCCCCAGGGAGTAACCTCTGGTTCATCCGACAACACATACGACATGACGATAGCGTCGAGCTACAACGCGGCCTTCGTTACGGCCAACGGTGGTACCATCGCCAGCGCCCGAGCTGCGTTGCTCACCGCTATTGCTACTGGTCGCGCGTACTACAACGTACACACACAGACCTTTACGGGCGGTGAAATACGTGGCTTTCTAGTGGTTGTGCCCGAGCCATCCAGTATGGCATTGCTGGGTACGTTTGCCGCCGGAGCAGGTTGGCGAGCCTGGCGTCGCCGCAAGGCGAAGCAGGTCTGATCTCATGCTTTGCGACTGAAACGCGTAGGCCGATTTCT
>JADLDX010000415.1 GCA_020846515.1 Pirellulaceae bacterium | reverse complement strand
GATTCAACAGATTGGCTCATCGAGTGGTTAATATTTTCTATTCAGAGCAAATCGACGTATTCTACCATGTGGCCCCGGCACTCCGTGACGGGGATTTATGACGAGTCGCGGAGCGATTCGTCTAAATTTGTCGAGTCGCGGAGCGATTCGACCACATGCGGAGCGATTCGTCTACACCTTTTTGACGCGGGGCTTGGTTTCGAATATTATTTCGGTACCGAAACAATTTTGGAGCCGCCGTCGTGGTCATTCGCAAGCCTGTCAAAAAACGAGACAAACCGACTGAGGAGCAGTCCTCCAGCCGGCCGCCCAGTTCGATCATTTGGGACTTGGGGCGAGCTTATTATGCCTATGTTGGATTGTTGGAACGGGTCCTCGTAGAACACAAGCTGGATCATATCCTACGCCCAGGTATGGGCGTGGTTCTGTTCGCACTTTACGAACAGGATGGGGTTTCGATCAAAGATTTAGCCGAGCGCTCTCAACTAGCTTGCTCGACCTTGACCGGGTTGCTCCAACGCATGGAGGACGCCGGACTGATCACTCGAACTCGAGACGCAACCGACGGCCGTTTGGTCCGAGTCACGCTGACAACCGTCGCGCGCAAACTCGAAGACAAGTGTCGAGAGCTGGCCCAACACATGACGGATATTTCGGAACAAGGTGTTGGTCTGCGAAATATTGAGAAATGCACGCGGTTCCTGCAAGGCATGACCGCCGCTTATCGCACGGAAGAACAGAGATTGTCCAGTGCCCCACGAAAGTAGCCTGCCGGCCACCAGGCAGCGGCCATCCCACCCACCCTCGAACGCCATTCGTTTTGCGTGCCAACCGAAGAGCTAACCAGAGAGTTGAATCTAGATATGCCTACCAAACGCACCTCTAACCATCAGCTGGCAATCCTGGCGGCGTTGTTCTGTGTGCTCCTGGACACAGGCGGATGTTCGCAGTCGGCAATACCCACCAAACCAAAGGAACCAAAGGATAAGCCCAAACCGGTCGTAGACGTCGCCCCACCCTTGGTTATGTCCATTGTGGAATGGGATGAATTCGTGGGCCGTTTGGAACCGGTTGAAACGGTGGAAGTCCGCTCGCGCGTGAGTGGTTTTCTGGCCAAGACCTCATTCGAAGAAGGTCAAATCGTACACAGACAAGATGTCATCGCGGAAATCGATCAACGGCCGTTCTTGTCGGAAGTCAGTCGAAGTCGAGCCAACCTGGTCGAGGCTGAGGCCAAGTTAGCTCAGGCCCAAGCACTCGTTTCACAAGCCCAAGCCGAAGCCAAACGTGCCGCCATTCACCGCGGCTTGGCCAAAAAACAACTCGACCGTAACAGTGTACTGATCAAACAAAAAGCGACTGCTCTCCAGGATTTTGAAGTTAGCGAAGCTGAATTCGCACAATCGGAAGCGGAAGTCGTTGTTTCCAACAGTCGCATCGAGTCGGCTCAATCCGCGGTGGTCGCCGCGCAGGCCACGGTCAATATTGCTCAAGCCAATCTCGAGTTATCAGAGCTGAATTTGACTTATACCGACATTCGCGCGCCGATCGACGGGCGAATCAGTCATCGATACGTGACCGAAGGCAACCTGGTCAGCGGCGGTACCAACGATTCAACGCTACTGACCACGATCGTGTCTCTGCACCCAATTCATTGCTACTTTGATGTTGATGAACAGACATTTCTGAAGTACACGCAGCTCTCGCGCGATGGCCAGGGTCCCAGCAATCGCCAAGTCTACAACCCCGTCTACCTGGCTCTCTCCAACGAACACGATGGCTTCCCGCATCAAGGCTATATCGATTTCGTCGACAATCGCATGGATGATAGGACCGGCACCATTCGCGGACGGGCCATCTTGTCCAACGAGAATCTCAAGCTGACACCCGGCTTGTTTGCCCGCGTACGTTTACCAGGCAGCCCAAAGTACGAAGCGCTCTTAATACCTGACAAAGCCATTGGTACCGATCAGGCGGAAAAATTCGTACTCACGGTGGACAGTAATAACAAGGTCGTTAGTAAATTCGTGACGCTAGGACCGATGTCCCATGGACTGCGCATCATTCGTAGTGGGCTGGGGCGAGACGACCGCGTGGTGCTGAGCGGCCAACAGCGCGCTCGTAAAGACATGGAAGTTACGGTGAAGCCTGCCAAAGTTTCGCCTGGCAAGGCAATACTGCCTGATGACTATCAACCTGTTCCGGCCGAAAAGTTGTTTTCAACCAAACGTGAAATGGCTGGCAACGTCAGTATTCCTGTGCCCACTTCACCGCCTCAATTGAAAGCTGCCGCTCCCTTGGATGTAGGTGCCAGCAACTCAAGCAACAGTGCGTCCAACAATTCATCCATTAGCGAGTCTAGTCACGCGACTGGCGAAAACGCCCCCACGCGAACAGCGAGAACACAGCCGTGAGATTCGCACATTTCTTTATTGATCGACCAATTTTCGCCACCGTTATCTCGCTGGTGATCGTGATCCTGGGCGCGATCTCCTTCTTTAAACTGCCGGTGTCGCAGTATCCCGATGTGGTGCCGCCGACGGTAGTCGTCAGGGCCAACTATCCAGGTGCCTCGCCGGAAGTCATCGCGGACGCTGTAGCCACGCCCATCGAACAAGAAGTGAACGGAGTAGAGGACATGCTCTACATGTCCTCGCAGTGTACTTCCGATGGCGCTATGGCGCTGACGATCACCTTCAAACTGGGGACCGACCTCAATCAAGCCCAGGTGTTGGTGCAAAATCGAGTGGCCGTCGCACTGCCGCGTCTGCCCGAAGAAGTGCGGCGATTAGGTGTGACCACCATCAAATCGTCTCCGGACCTGTTGTTGGTTATCCACCTGACGTCGCCCACAGGCCAATACAATCAACTGTACGTCGGTAACTACGGCTATATCCAGCTACGTGATACGCTAGCGCGCGTCGAGGGTGTGGGTGACATCAACATTATCGGTTTGCGTGAGTACAGCATGCGCGTGTGGCTGGACCCTGAACGGCTAGCGCACCTATCGATGACGGCCGGCGACGTGCTCAAAAGTCTGCAAGAGCAAAACATTCAGGTCGCCTCGGGAGTCATCGGCCAGCGGCCGGTCCCCAGCGGTAATGCCTTTCAGTTATCGGTTAACACCCAGGGTCGTCTGACTGAGCCCGAGCAGTTTGAGAACGTGATTGTGCGCACGGGTGAAGATGGTCGCATTGTGCGTGTGAAAGATATCGCGCGCATTGAACTGGGAGCTCGCGATTACGCCGCGGATGCCAATTTGGACAATAGTCCGGCTGTGGCCATGATCGTGGCGCAGCGTCCTGGTTCCAATGCGCTGGCCACCGCGGAGGCCATTGAGAACAAGATCGCTGAACTGTCCCAAAATTTTCCGGCAGGTATTGAGTATCGCATTATCTATAACCCAACGGTCTTTGTACGCGAGTCCATTGAGTCGGTGGTGCATACATTGTATGAGGCCGTCATACTGGTGGTCATTGTCATTCTTTTGTTTTTGCAGAATTGGCGGGCTAGCGTGATACCGTTGATGGCCATACCGGTATCGTTGGTGGGTACGTTTGCAGCGATGTACGTCTTCGGGTTTTCGCTCAACATGTTGTCGCTGTTCGGATTGGTACTGGCTATTGGTATTGTGGTTGATGATGCCATTGTGGTGGTCGAAAACGTCGAGCGGCATATCGGCTTGGGCTTGACGCCGCGACAAGCCAGTTACAAAGCCATGGAGGAAGTAACTCCGGCGGTGATTGCGATTGCGGTTGGACTATCCGCGGTGTTTGTGCCCACGGCGTTTCTCTCTGGACTGACTGGACAGTTTTATCGTCAGTTTGCGTTGACGATTGCCGTTTCAACGTTGATATCCGCTTTCAACTCGCTGACGCTGGCCCCAGCGCTCTGTGCATTGCTGTTGAAACCACATGATGCGCCCAAAGATTGGTTCACTCGAGTATGGGACTTTTTCTTCGGTTGGTTCTTTCGATTGTTCAATCGTGCGTTTGACCGCACGGCCCGCGGGTACGCGCGCGCGGTGGGTTGGACGGTACGTCGCGCCGCTTTGCCCGTCGTGATTTACCTGGGCTTGATCGTCGCGGCCTATTATGGATTTCAAAGCACACCCACCGGTTTCATTCCCAAGCAAGATATGGGCTACTTGATCACGATGGTGCAGCTACCCGATGGTGCTTCGGTTGAACGCACCGCAGAAGTAGTCACTCAAGCCGTAGCCACGATTCGCAATCACCCAGGCGTCGCACATGCGATTTCTTACTCGGGATACTCGGGAACCACCCGCAGCAACAGTCCCAACTATGGCTCGATCTTTATCATGCCCAAGCCATTCCACGAGCGCATGAAACATGGGCCAACAGCTGATGAGATACAAACCGACCTGCAAGCTGAGCTATCGAAAATCTCTGATGCAGTGATTTTCGTGATCGCGCCACCGCCAGTTCGTGGCCTGGGAACGGCCGGTGGTTTCAAATTCCTGGTCCAAGATCGCGGTGGTTATGGGTATAAGGAACTGCAGAATGCCACGGATGCATTGTTGCTGAAGTGTGCCAATGATCCGGAACTGTCGAACGTTTTCACTACGTATCGGGCTACGACACCGCAGTTGTATGCTGACATCGATCGCGTAAAGGCGAGCATGCTAAATGTTCCGATTGCCAGCATCTTTGAATCGCTCCAAATCAATCTGGGATCCGCGTATGTCAATGACATGAATCTCTTTGGTCGCACCTTCCAGGTGCGCGTGCAATCCGAAGGAGAGTTTCGCCGCACCGCCGAAGATATTGCGCTGTTCAAAGTACGCAACAAAGATGGCCATATGGTACCACTAGGATCCATCGTGGATGTTCAGTGGCGCAGTGGTCCTGATCGCGTCGTACGCTACAACATGTACCCGTCGGCGGAAGTGCAAGGTGACACGGCTAAGGGCCGTAGTTCTGGTCAAGCCATAGCCGCGGTAGAGCGATTGGCAGCAGAGCACTTACCCCCAGGTATGCAGATAGAATGGACTGATATAGCGTACCAGCAGCAATTGGCAGGCAACAGCGCCATCTACATTTTTCCGCTGTGCGTCCTATTCGTGTTTCTGGTTCACTCGGCTGAATATGAGAGTTGGGTATTGCCGCTAGCGATCATCTTAATCGCGCCGCTATGCTTGCCCTTTGCGTTAGGAGGCGTGATATGGCGAGGAATGGACAACAATTTGATGACGCAGGTTGGCTTTATCGTGCTCATTGGTCTGGCGGCCAAGAACGCCGTCTTGATCGTCGAATTTGCCAAGCAATTGGAAGAGGAAGGCCATAACCGCTATGAAGCCGCCGTGCAGGCATGTCGTTTGCGACTGCGACCAATTCTCATGACCTCGTTTGCGTTCATCTTGGGCGTGCTACCAATGGCACGTGCCATTGGACCTGGTGCTGAGATTCGGCAAGTTCTAGGCACAGCCGTGTTATCGGGCATGTTAGGGGTAACACTTTTTGGGCTGTTTCTTACCCCCACGTTCTATGTGCTCCTGCGTGGCCTGTCACAGAAGTTCTGGCGGGCTTGATCGGCACCCTGGATGTGCACAAGCGCGTGGACTAGTCCAATTTGGATCAAGGCACTTTCATCCTGAACAGGAGCGGCGAACTGCCATCCAATTCGGGTCAGCCCTATCTTCTCCTTGGGTTACCCTAGTCATCCAAGCCAATGGACCTTGATACTTTCTTGATACGCGGGTGTCATTTCTTGACACCCTTTTTCTATGGAGCATGCGTTAAGGGATCCAGCAAAACTGACTTGATCAGTTTGCTT
>JADLDX010000414.1 GCA_020846515.1 Pirellulaceae bacterium | reverse complement strand
CAAGCTGATAGCGAATCCAGCCAGTCATAAAGTTCTCGCCGGTTGGAAGTTGTCCCTGCGTTGCCCCTCGCTGCCAATTCCGGGCGTCAATCGTCAGGGCCATTTGCTCAGCGGCTTGATCGGCAGTTTGCTCAGCTGTTTGCCCCGCGCGTTGTTGATCGGGCTGTTGGTCCAGGTGGGTGGGTTGGTTGGGGGGTGGGCCGTATTGTTGGTCCAGATCATGCTCTCGCTCAGCAAACTGACGGAGGCGTTCTTGCCAGTCGGCGGGACTGAACGGCCAAAGCACTAGTTCCACGGTTAAGCCGACCACGACCGCTGGCAGCGCACTGACCCAATCGTTATTCAGCAAGATTAAACAACCCAGCACATGGGTTTGGGATGTCCAGGCTAGCAGCCAGGTCAGTGGGTGGTCGTGCGAGTCGCAAGCGGCCCACCAGCCATTGGTTGGCTGAGCATCGAGTTCACTGGTCAGATCGGCTCGGCGGGCAACACGAGCATTTCGAAAGCGCCAATAGGGGCGGCGCAAGCCAACGGTCACCAAGTGCGTCAGGCAAGCCACGACGGTCAGTCCGGCTGCCGACTGTGTTGCCGACTGAGTTGCCGACCTTGTTGCCGACCTTGTTGCCGACCTTGTTGCCGACTGAGTTGATAGTGGGGACGAGTTGCAAGCGATGAGCCAGGCGACCAGAGTGCTGCACGCCCAAAGGGAAGCAAATGCCCAATTCGAACCATGTCGGACCGCTAACATACTGTGCAATCTTACCTTGGGATAGTTACAATGCGACATTCAAAACTGTTGCAGGTTGGCCAGGGCTCGTTCCCGGCGGCAAATCTTTAGTGAATCCGACCGTAGTGTGGGCCAGATCGCTAAGTTGCCAGTTGGGCTGGTTTGCCAGTGGCTGCCGTATAGCAACTTGCGCGTTTCCAGTTTATCCGTCACCGATTAGAGAACTTTGCGTTCGAGATTACAACATGGCACAGACCGCTCAGCGAGATCCATTTGGCGCCCGAAGCACTTTTAACAGTCCAACTGGTCCTGTTGGCTTCTACGATCTGAACCGCTTGGAAAAGACCGGCGTGGGTGAAGTCTCACGCTTGCCCTTTTCCATTCGCATCCTGCTTGAGGCGGCTCTGCGGAACTGCGATGGTTACGTGGTCACGGCTGAAGATGTAGAAAAACTGGCCAAATGGAACGCAGCCAAGCCTGCGGAAGTTGAAATTCCCTTTATGCCCGCCCGCGTGGTGCTGCAAGATTTCACGGGCGTGCCGGCCATCGTTGACTTGGCCGCTATGCGTGTGGGTATGCAAGCGTTGGGCGGAAATCCTCGCAAAATCAACCCGCTCATTCCCGTCGACCTGGTCATCGATCACTCGGTACAAGTCGATTTCTTTGGCCAGGCCGATTCGCTGCAACGCAATGTGGACGTCGAGTTTGAACGCAACAAGGAACGCTATGAATTCCTGCGTTGGGGCCAGCAAGCGTTTGATAACTTCCGCGTCGTGCCGCCCAATACCGGCATCGTGCACCAGGTGAACCTGGAATATCTGGCTCAAAGCGTGTTCGTGCGTAAGGATGAACTGGGCCCAGTCGCCCTGCCCGATTCGCTGGTCGGTACGGACAGTCATACCACCATGATCAACGGTTTGGGTGTCTTGGGTTGGGGCGTGGGTGGGATTGAAGCCGAAGCGGCCATGCTGGGCCAACCACTGTATATGTTGTTGCCCGAAGTGGTGGGCATGGAGCTCAGTGGTCAATTACCCGCCGGCGCCACGGCGACCGACCTGGTGCTGATGGTGACTGAGATCTTGCGCAAGGAAGGTGTCGTCGGCAAATTTGTCGAGTTCTTCGGACCTGGTGTGGGTGTGATGTCGCTGGCCGATCGCGCCACGATCGCCAATATGGCTCCCGAATATGGCGCGACCATGGGTTACTTCCCTGTGGACAGCGAAACGCTGCGGTATCTGCGACGCACGGGCCGCAGCGCAGAATTGGTCGGCCTGGTCGAGGCCTACTCACGCGCGCAAGGGTTATTCCGGACCGATGACGGTCCGGCCTTAAATTACACCAAAGTCTTGCGACTGGATTTGGGCAATGTCGAGCCTGCGTTGGCTGGTCCCAAGCGACCCCAAGATCGTGTGCCGCTAACACAAGTCAAAAAGTCGTTTGCTCAAGCGCTAAGCGCGCCGGTTGCCCAGCGAGGTTTTGGACTGACCGACGATCAGTTGAAGGCGACAGGCACAGTGAATGACAATGGACATTCTGCGACCATCGCCCATGGAGCCGTGGTGATTGCCGCGATCACCAGTTGCACCAACACTTCCAATCCGTCGGTAATGCTCGGGGCTGGCTTGTTGGCCAAACGAGCCGTAGCGCGCGGCTTGACGGTCAAGCCTTACGTGAAAACATCGTTGGCCCCTGGTTCACGCGTGGTTACTGACTATTTGACCCATGCCGGCGTCATCGAAGCCTTGGCCCAGCTAGGCTTTTATGTAGTGGGTTACGGCTGCACACCTTGTATTGGCAACAGCGGTCCACTTCCGGAGCCAGTCTCCGAAGCTATTCGCGGAGGCAATCTGGTGGCCGCCGCTGTGCTGAGCGGTAATCGCAACTTCGAAGGTCGCGTCAACCCGCTGACGCGCGCCAATTACTTGGCCAGCCCACCGTTGGTTGTGGCCTATGCGCTGGCCGGTACGATGGATATCGACTTCGAAACCGAACCGCTTGGTCAAGACAGCGCCGGCAAAGATGTTTATCTGCGCGACATTTGGCCATCGGCGGCCGAGATCCAGGAGACCATTGAATCGTCGGTTCTACCGGAGATGTTTAAGACTCAGTATGAAAGTGCCTTTACGTCCAATGAGCGCTGGAACGCGATCGAGACCAGCCGAGGCGACTTGTATCAATGGGATCCAGCCAGCACTTACATTCAATTGCCACCGTTTTTGGAAGGCATCACCCGCGATGCCGTGGCTCCCACATCGATCAGCCATGCACGCTGCCTGGCCGTGTTCGGCGATTCGGTCACCACCGACCATATCTCGCCGGCCGGATCGATCGCGAAGGCTTCGCCCGCTGGCAAGTACTTGATCGATAACGGGGTCGAACCGGTAGACTTCAACAGCTACGGGGCTCGACGCGGTAACGATCGCGTCATGGTCCGCGGTACCTTTGCGAATATTCGCATTCGCAACGAGATGACGCCGGAGATCGATGGCGGCGTGACCAAACATTTGCCAAGCGGCAATGTGATGAGCATCTATGACGCGGCCATGCAGTATCGCAATGACCATGTGCCGCTGGTCGTGTTGGCCGGTGCCGAATACGGTACCGGTAGCAGTCGCGACTGGGCGGCCAAAGGCACTATTCTGCTTGGCATCCGCGCTGTGATCGCGGTCAGTTACGAACGCATTCACCGCAGCAACCTGGTCGGCATGGGCGTCTTGCCTCTGCAGTTCCTGGCAGGTCAATCGCATCGTACGCTCGGTTTGACCGGCGACGAGACCTTCACCATCGGCTCGCCCGGGCAATCCCTGACCCCGCGCGGTGAAATGACCGTGACGGCCGTCGCACCCGATGGCAAGAAAACGGAATTCCAAGCCATGGTGCGTATCGATACGCCCGTTGAACTGGATTACTACAAAGGTGGCGGCATTTTGCCAAGCGTGCTTCGCAAATTGGCCGAGTCGTAATAGGTTGCTCATCGTTTAACAGTCAGCCGCAGGCGTACTGTGCTACTGTCGTTTAACAGTCAGCCGCAGGCGTACTCTGCGTACAATGCGAGCCAGGACTGGTGAACGAGTACTCCTGCGAATGCTAAACGAAGTACGCCTGCGGCTGGCTATATCAAACGAGTACGCCTACGGCTGACTGTTAAACGAGCAGAACAGAGGGACGACTGTGAGGCGGAACGGTGTACTGCTTGCGTTAGGTCTGTTAATCGGCGTGGGCGCAGCGCTGTGGTTTGTGCGGCCGGTGAAAAAAGACATCGCCGGCGAAGCAATTTCGCCTCAGATGCTCACTCGCGCCGTCCAGATCGTCGCCTTAGCCGAAAATGGTCAAGACTATCGCGGGGCCATGGCTGGTTGGACCGAGTTGTTGACTGCGCGGCCCAACGATCGCGATCTGCTGCTCAATCAAGCGGTGACCGTTCTCAAGTGGATATCCGATACGAATTCCACTCTGTCTAGTGGCTCGGTCACCGATGCGACCAAGCTGGAAGCACTCCAATCGCAATTGCAAGATGCCTATGCCGAGGCCGATCGCGTCTTGGCGCGATTGGTGGCCACGCAAGTCTCTGGCGATGAAGCCACGGGCAAACAAGTGTTGTTGGAGTCGGTGCTGCTGGAGACTCGTTCGCGTGACCAGTCAGACGAGCAGTCGCTAGCGCTGCGCCAACAGGCGACCGAAAAGATATTGGCCGCTCTTAAGCAGCGTCCCGATCAACTCTGGTTGGTGGGACGTTTAATAGACCTCGCCGAAGAGCTGCAATTGGATTGGCCCGAAGTGACCCCGCGGGCTACCGAAGCGATTTATCAAGCTTGGAAATCAACACCTCGGAACATGTTGCTCCTAGTGCGGGCAGGCGAAGGTTTGCTCGAGCAGAAAGATGCCCGCTTGCTGGAAGTCTTGACGGCGTCGCTGGAATTGTCCCAGCCACTCTTGCCCATGTTGCCCGATGCCGCGCGCATTCAACCTGCGGAACTTATCAAGACGGTGGGCCAACAGGTCTCGGCGGGCGATTGGAGCCGAGCGGCCCGCGTTCGCGCTTGGCTTAATATCTTGCGCAGCAGTTCCGCCTTCCAGTCGGATCGACGTCTGGTCAATCCCGACTTTATGGCACTGCTGAACACCTCGTTCCTCGAAAAGTGGCGCGTCGCGGTCAGTCAAACCAATGCTGCTCCAGCAACTGCCTTGCCACCGGTCGTGGTTACGTCAATCGTCTCGTCGGTGGAACGTATTCCGGATAGCGCACAGAGCGAGCCGACATTACCCGATGCCGAGCCAGTGGCATCCAGACTGGCCTGGTATGACTACGATGTCGATCGCGATTTCGAAATAGTGGCCCTTCAGGGCAACCAGTTGCGTTTGATCGATCCCAAATCGCCAGCGACTGCACTATCCAAGTTGACTTTGCCTTTCGAACCGACGGGGTTGGTGATCGTGGACCTTTGGTCCGTGGACAACCCCCAGCGGCCGCGCATCGATCGTACGCTGCCGACATCGCCGGCAACTCCCACTGTGCCCGACGCGGCACCAGCCGACAACTCGCTCAGCCACGATACGATCCAAGAAATTGTCGTGTGGGACCGCAGCCAGATCATCGTTGTTTCGCCCAAACCAAACAGTGATCCCAACGTTTCCACTGATCCCAATTCATGGATCATTCACGACCAGGTGCCGGGCCTCGCTTCGCTGACGCGTGTTCGGCAGGTTTTGCCGCTGGAACTCGAGAGCGATGGCGATCTGGATTTGGTGATCAGTACCGATTCAGGTCTTCGACTGTTGCAGAACAACGGCAATCGCACCTTTGAAGATGTGACCGCTTTTAGTTCGCTGCCGCCGGCCGGTTGGCTACCCACGAGTCTGGTGGCCTGCGACTATGACCGCGATTTAGATATAGATCTGGTCTGTTCATCAGTGACCGCGCCTTATCTGGCTGTGCTGGAAAACATTCTACATAGTCAACTGCGTTTCCGTGAATTTGACCAGGGCGAGCAGCCCATCGATGCGGCTGCGGCGAATCTGGCAGTGGCGGAATTGGATGGCAACGCATCGTGGGATTGGTGCGTGCTTACTGAAAAGAGTGTTGAAAGTTTGCTGACGCGCACGACCGCGCCTGGGCAACTGAACGTCACACGTCGCGTCAGTCTGAAGCTGCCCGAAGCGAATCTGCCCGAGGCCAAGCCGACTGAAGCCAAGCCGACTGAAACCTTGAAGGTTTGCGATCTGAATTTGGACGGTTGGCTGGACCTGTGTGTGGCAGGTGCGGGCGGCTTGAATGCCTACCTCGGCGATGGTCAGCGTTTTAGTGCTACGTCTTATGCATTGATCAGCCAGGCAGTGGTTGGTTTGGATGTACAGGACATTGATGGCGATGGGCGCTTGGAATTGCTGACACGTGTTGATGGCGAGGTCTGGGTCGTGAAGGTATCGCCAGCATCGCCCGGGCACTATTTGTCGGCGCGAGTACGCGGCATTAGCGACAATAAAGGCGGCAATAACAATCATTATGGTTATGGCGGTGTCGTCGAGCTTTGGGCCGGTGGCCGCTATCAAGCTCGTGTCATTGATTCACCGCAGGTTCATTTTGGTCTGCCAGCGCAAAAGGCCGATGATCTGCGAGTCATCTTTACCAATGGACTGACTCAGAACGTCATGGAT
>JADLDX010000413.1 GCA_020846515.1 Pirellulaceae bacterium | reverse complement strand
CTCACGCAAACCGCCAGCGTTGCCTGTCAGGCGTTCCTGCCAGTCGTTGATGCTGAACAAGAACTCGACGGCTGGGTAGTGGCGTTGAAACCAACGAATGGCGCCTTCGTATTGCTCGACCTCATCGTACTTGCTTACTCCATCGAAACGGACCCCGAAGCCAAACACAACCAGGTAGGGACCTACACCCTGCGGCCGACTGAGCACGGAGGGATACAACTCGGCCCAAGACTTGCCGCCGCGATGATTGGTGAGCGGGCCAGGCGGAATGCTCAGGGCTGCATAATCGGCGAACCCCGAGTGCGCTTCGCATAGTAACGATCCACCGCAGGCCATCGTATTGAGCAGCAGGCGATCGAACGAATAGTTGTACTTGCTGGCCAGCGCCGCCCGCATACGCCCCCACTGCATGAAGTGCAGATTCCAACGCGGAATGTAGTCGGTCCATTCGGGGTGGCCAATCAGGCTACCGTCGAAATCGCGTTGAAGAGGTTGTTTGAATGTCGGCGAAGTGGGGTCCTCATCGTACCAATACAGGGGTGGGTTGGCATCGCCACAGTCAGAACTGTAACCGGTGTGCAATATGTGCAAAGGCTCGCCACGCCACAATTTTTGCATGGTCCTGGGCAGATGCCGATACATTGTCGACACGCGTCGCGCCGCCGGCAAGCGATTGACGGCTTGCGAGCCACGCGCCAAGCATGGTGAGTAGATCCACAAATCGCCGAGACCCACGTTGCGAAACTCGACGAGCAACCCAATCGTCGTAGGACGAGGTGTTTTGGCCTCGTCGGCCGTCAGTTGATGCGGCAGTTTGCCCAAGATCGTGACGTTGGGCAGTTGCAACTCGAAATCCGACTCTTTGCCTGACTTGAGAACAGCGCCTTGCACCGCTGTCAATTCTCCGCGAGCACAGCGGGCGAAAGTCCGTTTGTCGCTTTGACCAAAGTCGGCCGGGCTCCACTCTCCCGCCGCGCCGTCAACCTGCATCATCATCAGACTCGCCTGCAATGCTTGAGACGAAGTTTGATATCCATAAACCGACAAACTGACCCGCTCACCCGGATCGAGCGCGACTTCGGACAGCAGCACGAACTGCGACAACGTTTTGCCAGGATGAATGACGACGATGCCCTCGATTGGAAAACGTGGTTGAAACTGCTTCACGCTCGGAGCACGAAATACTTCGCAATCGCCATACGCGAATTGATCCCAACCAGCAACGCTGCCCGACTTGCCGGAAGTCGCATCGCCGTACCGAGAGTTCTCGAACGAGTGAAAGTTAAACTCGCCATTGACCAGCAAGTTTTGGGAAGCAGTGGAAGCAGTGACCTCTGGCTCCGCCGCCACGACACAGCTCCCGGCGGCAACACCAACCAAAACGCACAGATCGGCAATCAAACGGCGAATCATGGCAAGAGTGGCTTTCGAAGGAGTGCGCCCTAGCCCAACTTCTTCATCCATTGATGGTGAAAGAAAGTTTTTGAGGCCCAAAAGGCGAAGGATTCTACCTCGGATCGATCACAAAGTGTTATAGAAGCTTCGGGAGTTCTGAAACAAACCTAACCCGGAAATAGTAACTGACATTTCCTGTCCGAGTTGTCGGGCGCCGATGGCGAGATGCTTCGGCTCCGAGCGAAAATTGCGGGAAGCGGCTTGCGCGCTCAGGTGGGCGTGTGCTGTGCATTATGGTGAACTCGCACCGGTAACGCAAACCGATGCACATTGACAATCGTAGTTCCAGGCGGCTCGTACACAGGTCATCTACTTGGGTATGCCTGCCATTCAAACGGTCTTGCTTCCGACGTTCGCTCCAACGGAAATCAAACGACTCAATCATCTTCCCGTGACCAAAATCTACGATGCGCAGTTGGATGTGCCCGCTGAAATTGCTCGACTACCCGCTTCGACGGTCATCGGGCTCGAAATCATTTAACGTCGAACCTGGTTATGCGGATACTCGCCCGTGAGCAACCTCTCAAAGGCGGAGTTAATGGTTAAACTATCTATTCCAATAATTTCTGAGCCATCCTGGCCCCATACTAAATTTACGAAGCCCACACTTTGTCTCGGCTGTAACCCGAGAAAACGCTTGAATCGCTTTCTCATTTCCGATTACACTATGGCGAGGCTCGGGTTTACGCTCCAGCCCTGCAATTCAATTTTTTGAATGCAGCCGCGTGAAAATGAGCGGAGTAGCATAATGGGGGCATGGTGTTCCGGGTAACCGGCCATCGAATGCGACGGGCATTTATGTCCGGAGATGGGGTTCGAGTCCCACTCCGCTATTTTCGTCTGCAAACTATGAGCACTTCGACGACGAGGACGACAATCGATCGCGCAAAACATGTTGCGGTCGTCTATTTTCATGGCATGGGCAGCCAACGTCGCCAGGAAGAACTCTGCCAATTGGTGGACGCCCTCGACCGCTTTGCGTTCAGCCACGACATGGCCAAGGAAGTATCGACCGAGGAAAGCGCAGAGAAGGATAGCGCAGAGAAGTCCGAACTGAATCGCATTGAAGTCCGCGTCGAAACACCCCATGCAGACCGCGAGGTTCCCGAGCATCTAACCTCCGATGTGTCGTATATTCGCACAAATTTTCGACAAACGAACGACGATGGCAAGACGTCCCACATTCGGCGCGTTCAGTTCTATGAAGCCTACTGGGCTTCGGCCACTGCGGGTGGAGTTCCAGCCATGGAAGTCCTCCGATGGTTGCTCGGACGAATCCCCAATCCGATCCGTTCGCTACGCACCCGTTGGCGTTTGCGGGCTCGACTGCGCCGCATAAGCCTTAGACGCATGTGGTCATGCATGCTGAATCAACCATCATCGCGCACTTATCTGAGCGACTTGGTCGCTGTCGGTCGGAACTGGAAACTGGTCTACCACAGAAAATGGGCTGAACTATTGCACAAGGTGCGTCTCAGCCGCCCGCGACCGCTCACCAGTTCCCACCTTGAAGCACTGCTGTTTGCCTATCATGATTTTGAATCACTCGATGCCCGTAGAAAATACCCCACAGGAAGTTTCAAACAGTTCCAGCATTTCCTTCGCGAGAGGCTGTCTGAAGACCCTCGCTGGATGAAAAAACCACAAGACATAAAGCGACTGCTCAACATGGCGCGTCGCTGGAGAACTCGATATGTCTTGGGCGAGATGGCGACTCTGTTCGTGTTGCTCACTTTCGCGCTCACACTCGCTTTGGCTGTCGGCGGCGTCTTTGCGGGGGCCTGGCATCTCGTGAACTACCTTATGCCTGGTAGTATCGCTCGCGACATGAGCCAGACGGACAAGATACAAAATGCACTTTATGTTATGGCCGCGTTCCTTACCCTGGCAGGCGTCTATGGTTTCTTACAGAACTACATGGGAGATGTACTGCACTGGACTACTCTTGCGGAAACCGATGAGAGATTTAAGAAGCGCGAAGAAATCTTGAAAGCAGGTACTGCCATGTTGCGGCACGTTCTGCTGGATGAAAACTGCGAGCGGGTGGTTGTAGTCGCCCACAGTTTGGGGACGAGCATCGCGTTCGACTCGCTGCTGGAATTGGGGCGGTACAACTGGGCACGCAATCCCGAAGCGCCAATGGAGTGCGGGCCTAAGGTTCTGCCGCTGAATAAAATCGAACATTTCATCACGATGGGCAGCCCCATCGACTTGACGCATTACTTCTTCGAGAGCAACGCTGGTGGCTCGCATCGTTACAATCGAGTTTCGGACAAGATGCGCGGTGATCTCGCTGCCGCTCCCTTTGGCAAGAATCGCAAACCCTATGTGCACTGGATCAACTTGTGGGACAAATCGGACATTATCAGTGGTCCGCTGGAAAGCCCCACACCCGCGATAGAAGCCGAACTGAATATCGACAATTGTGAAGTGGCCAGTTACTTGTTTCCCTTTCCTCGCTCCAGCCACAGCGCTTATTTCGAAAACGAAAAGGCGATCGATATCATTTACCAGTCTGTCTTCCACCGCGCGTTTTCCTTCAAGACCTTGACGGCAGGACCAGGCAAACAGGGCATTAACTATACCTCTCAATATGTCGGGCCAGGCGATAGCCGAAGGACGACTCGTCCGCAACAATTGTTAGTCCTCGCACTTCCCTGGCTCTTGGTCGCGTCCGGTCTCTGCGTAAAAGTTGGGTGGATTCCGTACACCTATGCAATCGCCGCCGTCGGCACTCCCGCGCTTGTCCTTTTTGTATCTTTGCTCTGCAGTTGGAGGCTTAAAATCCAGCCTCGACTGCGCTGACAGTGTTTCTTTTTGGTGTGTGTGGTGCTCTCGCTGCCGTTTGTGCCTTAATACCGAATTGGACGCGTCCGCGTGCTTAGCTGGACAGCTCCACTTTGAATCGAATTCACAATGATTCGCTGCTATTTCTTCGATATTAGCCGTATTGGCGTTAGCCACGGTTTTCGCTGAAAAAAAACGGGGCTAACG
>JADLDX010000412.1 GCA_020846515.1 Pirellulaceae bacterium | reverse complement strand
TAACGATGGCATCTTTGATGTTCTGGATGTACCGCTGGAACTGCTCGGTACCGGCTACTACGACACCGTGGCCGATGCTTATAAGTTTCGGGGCTCAGCCAATGTGGCCACCTTGCCCAATCGCAATCCAGACGGACTTCGCAATGATATCACGATCAATCGAGTAAGCCATATACAGTTTCGAGTGGACGGCGGTCCATGGTCTAATGCGATTTCGCCTAATCAATACACAGTGGATCTGGATTTGAGCCTGCCGATCGCGCAGCCCGGACAAGTTATTGAAATTCGGGCTATCGACTCACGCACTGGTTTGACCAGCAATGTTTTCCAAGGGCAATTCGATCGGAGCGACGCGGTCACGTACCCAGGCGTCAATGGCTTCGTTTGGTTCGACACGAACAAAAACGGACTTCGCGACGTCGAGGAATTTGGGGAGGCTGGCTGGACGGTGGAACTGCTCTCCGCTACCGGGCAATCGCTCAACATTCGACGCACGGTCGAACCGGATTCACTGCCCGACGGGGCCCTGACCGCTTCGTCGGTAGCGGGCATCCATATCACCACGATAGGGAATGACTCCGACGGCCGGGCTGGTATCTTTGCCGATTCTGTGACCAGCACGGGTACCAAAACATTTCGAGCCTATTCTCGATCCACGCAAAGTTGGTCATCCACTTGGAATGCGGAAACACGTCGCATGAAGGTTGATTTCGTGGCGCCGACCAGTGTTGTAGAGATCGACGCCATCGGCACGGGAGCCGATACCTACGGCCGCCTGGAAGCCTACGATAGCAACGGCAATCTGGTGGATCGATTTACGACTGACAAGCTTTCCGCAGGCCAGATTTCCAAGATGCGTACCGAGTCCGTCGCTGGGAACATTGCCTATGTGATCATCGGCGGACACGCCAATTCCACGGTGCGTTTGGATCACTTGCGATTTGGAGCGGAGACCGTGACGACCACAACTGCCCGTGGTCAGTATTCCATTCCTTTGGTGCCCGCAGACACCTATCTGGTCAAGGTCACGGCGCCGGCTGGTTTTTCACCCCTGACAAGTGGTGGCGATCGATTGCCGGCTTCCGTTGTTGGGACCAATGCGACCACTGGCGTGGATTTTGGTTTCAACTCCGAAACCAGTCCTTGGCAGAATCCACTCAACCGTTTTGATGTTAACAATGTGGATGGTGTCACGGCGTTAGATGTACTGCTGGTTATCAATGAGATCAATCAAAATGGTCCCCGGAGTTTAGTGGGTTCCAGTCTGTTGGCCCCCCCATACATTGACGTCAATGGCGATGGATTCGTTACGGCCCTGGATGCCCTGCAAGTCATCAATGTCATCAATGCGGGTGGTTCCGGCGAGGCGCACGACTTGGCCCTGTGGGCACTAAGCGAAGATTTGAAGCTCAGAGCCCGCCGCTAAGTAGATTGTCAAAGGTGGGGTTTTTCCCACGCTTAATCTATGTAGAGCGGTGGTGGAACTTTCCGGCTTATTCGGAGTCTAACGTCTGGTCTAGGGATGGTAAGGATGGTTCGTGACCGTCGGTGCTAGCAATGAGGTCCTTTTTTACGACGATTCGCGCATTGCCTATCTTGCCTCAATTGAAAAAACTGCTCATTCCAACTAGTCTGTTCGACTGAGACACCGGTGGTCCAGGGCCGAAGCCTCCCGTGCCCGAGATAGTTGACCAGGCAAAAGATGAGCCTTTGCGGGCGGTGTCTGGGAGCGTTGGTTCCTGTTTTTTTTGAGCTTTTCCTCGTCAGTGGGCGTAGCGATGAAGAATCGATCTGGGCGTTCGAGTCGGATGTTGATAACCCTGTTTGGTAAAAGCCTCCGTAAATCGGGGCTTTCACGCGCGCTACGTAGTGAGTCGCTGGAGCAGCGGCACATGATGGCGGGTGACACTTATCTGCCGTATCACAACGATTTGATCGCTGAGGATACCAACGGCGATTACAACATCTCGGCCTTGGACGCGCTGTTGGTCATCAACGCGCTCAACTCGGGGCAAGCCGGCCAATTGACTGGTCCTGGTGTGGGCAAAGCCGATGGTCCGCGCGTCGACGTCAGTGGCGACAACTTTTTGACGGCTTTGGACGCCTTGCAAGTCATCAATAGCCTCAATGCGGAAGCTGAAGAAGGGGACATTGTTGGCTTCGAGTATGAATTCACCGATCGATTTGGCGCACCACTGGCCAACAACACGGCCTCGGTTAACCAGTTGGTTCAGTTACGCACCTATGTTCAGGATCTACGAGGCTTTAACGCGCAGGGCGTGTTTACCGCCTTTCTGGATTTGGACTATTCCGATGCGACGAAGTTTCAGTTGAACGTTGGCGAAGTTCAATCCTTCAAGTATTTCTTTGATCGCATTAGCACGACGAACACCAGCAGTAACTTCAAGTTTACGTTCGACGGCCAAACCACTGGACCGGTGAATCTATTTAATGGCAATTCGGCCCGATCAGCCGATGCCGTTGGAGCCGCAATTCAGACCGCCCTGGAAGCATTGCCTAACATTGGCGCAGGCAACGTAGTCGTGCGTCGCGATGCCGTCACCTCGGCCGCCGACCAGACCGCCAATCGTCGCCGCAATAGCTATGACATCATCTTCGCCAATGAGATGGCCGGCAAAGATGTTAGTTTGATCACCGTGGATGTATCTGGCATTGTGATGCAGGCTGGCCAGACACTTGATTTTGAAATGATTGACAAGCATCCTGCCAGTCAGAACGACCCGGCCGCCGTCGCAGCCGCGTTCTTCTTCTCTGACGAATTTACTACCGGCCGCAACGCACAGTTGGGTACGAATCAATTCGACGAGGTAGGTGCTACCGGTGGTTTGGGCGCTCCAGCCAATCCAGGCGAACGCCGTTTGTTCTTCACCGCGACTTTCCGCACTCTGGCGGCAGGTACCGTCACCTTCACACCGAATCCTGCTGAGGAATTCCCCGCTCACGAAACACTCGTGTTCCCCAAGGACACAGTGCCGACAACTTTGATCGAATACGGAACTCCGTTCAATTTAGTGATCGCGGCTGGATTGGTGGCTAACAACGACGCGTTCACCGTCGCCGAAGATGCTGGCAACGCTCAGTTTAATGTGACCAGCAACGACACGCTGATTACGGGCACTAGCTTCGCTGTGACATCGCTTGGCACGCCAACCAACGGCGGCACAATTTCGATTGTTTCAGGCGGCAGTCAGGTGAACTACCAACCCGCTGCCAATTTCTTCGGCACCGAGACCTTCACCTACACGATCACCAATAACAATGGTGTAACCTCGACCGCTACGGTGACCATGACTGTTACGCCGGTCAACGACCCGATCTCCGTGCCCAATCAAACGTCCAGTACCAATCTGGGCAAAGCTGTTACGCTAACTACTGAGCAGTTGATAGCTGGTGGTTCGGTTGGCCCTGGTGAATCGGCGATTCAGCAACTGAGCGTCGCTTCGGCCAATTCGCCAAGCTCCAACGGAGGCGTGGTCTCGCTCAATAACGGTTCAGTGACCTATACACCTGCCGCCGGATTTTCGGGCGTAGACACTTTCACGGTCGTAGTGACGGACAACGGCCAGACCAATGGTGCGCCCGCCCCTAGTACGCAGTCGGTGACCGTGACGGTAACTGTGACCAACGATCCACCCGATGCTGTCAACGACTTGATCGACACAGTCGACGAAGACACCAGCAACAATACGCTGAACGTCCTAAGCAACGACACAGCCGGCACCAATGATGTAGGCGACTCGCTGACGATTTCAGCAGTTGGCGGTACACCACTGGGCGCGGTAGTCATCAGTGGTGATGGCAAGACCCTGTCCTACACGCCTCCAGTTGGATTTGTTGGACAAGATACATTCACCTATACGGCTCGCGACACGGGTGGATTGACCGATACGGCGACGGTAATCGTGGACGTACAAGCCACCGTCTTGCCACGAGCACGAATTGATACGGCGGTTTCCACCGAAGATTCGACCACACCTGTCGTGATCGATGTGTTGGACAACGATCGCACCAACGTTAACACGGTACCGGTGTTGATCAGCTTTACACAACCGGCCAACGGTACCGTTACGCTCAACAATGGTGGAACGCCAGCCGATGGCAGCGATGATACGCTCAGCTATGTGCCCAATCAGAATTTTTCTGGTGTTGAGACCTTCACCTACGTGATGAATGAAACGCCCGCAGGCACTGGTGTCAATTCGACGGGCACTGTTAGTGTGACGGTAGCCGACGTGAACGATCCTCCTATCTTGGTGAACGATGCGGTCAGCGCAACGGAAGGCGCCGTAACGACCATCGCTGCGGCCACGTTGCTCAGCAATGATTCGCCCGGACTTGGTGAAACCACTTCGCAAAAGCTGACCATTACTGGCGTACAAGCTGTTTCTAGCGCTGGCGGTACGGTAGCCCTGAGCGGCACCAATGTGATTTACACACCATCAGCTAGTTTCAATGGTAGTTTTGTATTCAACTACACAGCCGCCGATAGTGGTTCCCCTTCGCAGTCCGCAACGGCCACAGTGACCATCACAGTCGATGCGGTTAACGAAGCGCCTGTGGTAGTGAACGATAACGACACAACGGCTGAGGATACTGCCAAAACAATTACAGCTACCACGCTCCTGGCTAACGATAGGCCTGGTCCTGCCACGGCCACTGACGAAGCGACCCAGAAGCTGACGATCATCGCCACGGGCAGTAGCGCTCGCGGTGGCACTGTGGTCTTAAACCCCGGTGGCGCATCCATTGTTTATACGCCACCATTGAATTTCTCGGGCTCCGACACGTTCACCTATACTGTGCGCGACGACGGTACTCCTAATGCTCAAGCCACCGGTACAGTTACCATCGCGGTCAGCGCAGTGAATGATTCACCGATCGCCGGTAGTGATTCTGTTGGCGGTTTCAAGGGTGTGCCATTGACGATCAGCCCAACCACTTTATTGGCCAATGATCAACCTGGACCAGCTGACGAAAGCTCGCAGACTTTGAGCATTACCAGTGTGAGCGGTGCGGTCAATGGAACGGTCTCCCTGGTCGGAGGTCAAATAGTATTCACGCCGGATAGTAGTTTCACCGGTAATGCTTCGTTCCAGTATACGATTACCGATAATGGCCAAACTGCTGGGGTGAACGACTTCAAGACGGCTACCGGAACAGTCAACGTTACAGTCCAGGAATTCGTGCCCAGTGCCATCATGGGTATGGTTTACGTCGATGAAACCAACGATGGCGTCAAGCAAAGTGCGGAACGCTCACTGGGCGGTGTCGTGGTTACACTGACCGGCACAGCTCTGGGGCAACCCGTCTTCGAAACCTACACCACGCTAGCTGATGGCAGTTATAGCTTTAACAATCTGGCGCCCGGCAATTACACCGTCAGCATCGTTAATCCCGAATTGATGATCGACGGCAAAGATACGGCCGGCAGTTTGGGTGACGCCGACGGTGTCGAACACAACAATTCGTTTGGTATCAACATTGCTTCGCCTGGTGGCACCACGGTTAGCAATTACAATTTCGGCGTGCTGGGTGTGACGAATGGTTACGCCTCCATTCTGGAACGGTTGGCCTCGCGTTACTACGCTTCAGGCTCGACGATGGCCAGCAACGGACTTTACGCCACGTTGTCCTCCGACGGCGCGCAGCGTTGGTTCTCGAAGTTGGATGGATTCAACGGTGTGCAGTATGCTGAAGTGACGATGAACAGCAGTGGTACCGAGGGTGTATTGACCATCGTAGACAGCGCACACAATGTGTTTGCAGCTACTTTGGCCAAAGGCAAGTTCTTGTCGATGCACGATGGCTCGGGCAATACGATTGTGCGCGTTTTAGGTGGCCTTGGTCAGTTGCAATTCACTCCGGTCGATTTGGCAGCCCCACCAGTTCGCAGTACGAACCGCTTCCTGGATTCCATCGACCACGTCTTCGCTCAAGAAGGTTGGGTCAACTAACACGCCCCGGTTTTTATAAGCCTTTCATCGTTACCCAGGGCGTTGCCCTAGGTAACGATTGGCCGCGGACGATGGCGTTACAGGCTACGTCTTAGAGAACGGATTTGGACAGGAAAACCGAAGATCTCTTCAAAGAGGTTGCCTGTCTGACGCAGGGCCAGTTGTTCCAGTGACACGTCGTCCACACCGGTGGCGATGATGATCAATCGATTGTTTTCGATGCGGCACTTGATGTTGCTGATGCGCTGGCTACGCGATTCATCCAAGGCGATGGCCAGTCTTAAGATGGCTGCCAGCTTGGCCACGGCGACTCGATCTTGACGATCTAACGTGGCATAGCCTTCATGATCCGGCTGTGGACTGCTGCGGCGATGATACCGAGTTACCAGGGCCACCAGCAGTACGTCTCGACGGCTGAGACCAAACAGTTCGCTATTGCGAATCAGGTACATCGCGTGCTTGTGATTGGAACGCACGTTGATATACAGCCCGATCTCGTGCAGAAGCGACGCCAGGTAGAGCAGTAGCTCCATTCTCGATTCAAGTTGGTGTTCACTCTGGAGTTCCGCAAACAGCTTTCGCGCCAAGTCCGCTACGTGTCGGGCATGACGGGCATCGAAATCAAATTTGCGTCCCAAACTGATCGCTGACCGCACGATCTGGTTGCGAAAGTCAGCGGTCCACATGTCGCGCAGCGCCAAGTCCTGGAGCAACCCGTCTCGCAGATTCGTATCAGCGATCCGCAACGTCTGGGCTTGAAAGCCTCTGGCCAGGAGGACATAGCTCAGCAGTGCCGGTGCGATCGTTTCGGCGTCTTGGAAGCTGACACCGTAACGTTGTACGATCTCGTCCTCGCTCATGCGCAGCATTTGTCGCGCAAAGTCGTTCAATGCGCTGACGCTGATTTCGCCCAGTGCATTGCCCGACCATTCGGCCAGGAGATGGTTGGCTGCAAAACGCACATCGCCACCGATACCGATGACTTGTAGCGGTGTATCGCTGATGACATGTTCGCAAATCTGCTCGACCACGCGCTGGATCTGACTTTCCATAATCGCGCGTTGCTTAGCCAATGGCGCATCAAACTTCTCCAGAGTCTCCAATAACCGCAATGAACCGAGGCGATAGGTATTGGAGAAGAGCACATTGCCGGCGCGAACAACCAGCACTTCTGTGCTACCCCCGCCCACTTCCACGATAACCGTGCGATCGCTAGAGAGTTTGGGGTCAACCTTCAGCAGCGGTTGGATGCCCATATAGGTAATGCGATTGACCTCGGCCTCATCCAGCGGTTCGACGACCATACCGGTGGCAATAAAAATGCGATCCAAGAAGGCCAGTCGGTTCATCGCTTCGCGCACTGCGCTAGTGGCCACCACCCGCATCTGTTCCTGGCGCGTGATGCCGTATTCGATAAGTAGTTTGCGGTAGCTCTTGAGCACGCGCACGCACTCTTCGATCGATTGCTTGCGAATACGACGTTGCGTAAAGGTGTCTTTACCCAGCGTGACGGCTTGGGAAAGAGTCTCCAGTGTCCGAATGTTGCCGGCAGAGTCAATCTCGGCGATGGCCATCCGAATGCTGGTGGCACCGATATCGATCACAGCCACTGGCCGCTTGTCGGTTTCACCGGTAGCAGTGGGGCGAGTGGTCGGCGCTGAGGACATAGCATTCCTTGTTTAGCAATCTGATAACCTTAAGACTACCCGCTAGGAGGCAGTCGATGAACGGGGGGCGGAGCCGGCTGGTTCAAATCGCCCTGTTTTCAGAAAGTTCAGCGTGGCTGCCTGCACCCGTCGACTGTTCATCAGCCAGGTGTGCGGCACGCTGACTTCCATAAAGTCCGCGGCGCCGCTTAGACGCGTTTCTTCCACGCTGACGATCACATCGCTGCGGCCATGAACCAGGGGATGAATTCTATCCAGCCAGGGTATGTTGCCTGCGACGATCCCAAATGGACAGGATGGAATGGCCAGCTCTGTCTGAAACGTTGTCCAGTCGCGTCCCAACTGTGCGAAAGGTGCTCCGTTGAACCAGGCCAATGGCACCAGTCCATGCAGACGCACCGCGATTTGAGCGCCCTGGTTGGGCGGCCCCAACATGACAAAGCGTCCTAAAGGTGGCATCTGCCACAGACCCTCTTCCGCCAGACGAAAGGCTCGACGCACCACAATGTTGCCCAAGCTGTGCCCAATGAAATGCAGTTCGCTGCAGTCAGCCGCATATTGCAAAAACTCGATCAGCCGCCGCGCGTGCTCGACCACGGGCGCCGAAGTACTGGCATATTGGAAAACAACGACCTCGGTGCCGGGCCAATTGCGCTGGAGATATCGCGCTACGGGCAACATCGTCCAGGCATTGCGCGCCAGACCATGCAAAATCACTATCAGACGCCCCGTGGGTAAGCTCAAGCCCTCGCGTTGGGCGGTGAGCTTTAGTTGATGACGGCAGTCTGCTTCGTTGCCTCGAAATACCACCCGCCCTCGAGGGTCAAGCAATCGGCAGTCCACGCGGCGATAGTGCAGTTGCATGCGCCAGCCTGCCATGTACCCGCAGTCGGTCCAGCGATATATGCCCGGCACCCTGGCTGGCTGTCCTAGTGCCGATGCATTGCGTTGCTGTTCCTCTAGTACCCGTCCCACGTCACTTGCGCCGGTCATGCAACCGACTCCACCACATTCGTAGCGGCCGAAGCCGTGGTGGATAGTTCGATCCCTAGCCAAGGACCGAGTTGGGCAGCCAAGGCCTCGACCGTGCGGAATTGATGCGTAGCCCATCCGCGAGCTGCCGCAGCAGACACGTTGTCGGCGCGATCGTCGGTAAAGAACAGGTGCTGTGGCTGCCTGCCGCTGCGCTGTTCGCTGACCTGATAAATGCCTTCGTCCGGTTTCATGCTCCGCGCTTCATAGCTCAATACATAAAAATCGAACCAACCGGTAATCACCGGCCAGTTTTGACGCAGGAGCCACAGCCAATGCGGCTCGCAGGTGTTCGACAGCACAGCCATCGGTACGCCGGCTCGCTTGAGTTGCTCCAGGATCACCACGATGCCGGCGTTGGGCTTGAAAATATCGCTGATCGCCTCCAACAACGGCTGGCTGGATAACTGACACTCCAGCTTGCCGATCAGCGTATCGGCAAACTGCGCGCTGGTCATCAGCCCAGTTTCCAAACGATCCTGTAGTCCGGATGCAAAGATCGCCTCCTTGACCACCTGCGCCTCCCGACCGCTCAACTGGGCCACGTTTTGGACGGCAATATCATGATCAAAATGAACCAGTACATTTCCGAGATCGAAATAGACAAATTTGTTCGGGTCAAGTTTGAACGATTCGACTGGCTTGGTCGGGGGCATGAAGGCTTTCTTAAATGACGAAGGGAGAGATCGGTAACTACTTTGGCAAACAACCGGTATCAGATGACCAGCATCAAACAACCAGCATCAGACGACCGGCATCCACCGACCGGTTTATTGTATGGCAAAGCGAAACCCATCGAACAGCCGTCCCAGTGCTTAGGCAGCCGCAGGGATCGAACTGTCCAGGTCCGCCCTTTCGCTCGCCGCCAGCCGACTTTAGACTACATCTCTTCCCTCTCCCATCCTGCACCCTATTTCCCGTGATAGACCACCGAAATGCTGAACAAATACAGTAGCCGTATTACCCAACCCAAGAGCCAGGGCGCGTCGCAAGCGATGCTCTACGGAACCGGCATGACGCCCGAAGACATGAACAAGGCTCAGGTCGGTATTGCCAGCGTGTGGTATGAAGGCAATACCTGCAATATGCATCTAAACGACCTGTCCGTGGCGGTGAAGGCAGGAGTGACGGCCGCCGGCATGGTTGGGATGCGTTTCAACACGATTGGCGTCAGCGACGGCATCTCGATGGGCACCGAAGGCATGAGCTTTTCGTTGCAATCGCGCGACCTGATCGCTGACTCGATCGAAACGGTCATGGGCGCCCAGTGGTATGACGGATTGATC
>JADLDX010000411.1 GCA_020846515.1 Pirellulaceae bacterium | reverse complement strand
TGCGATATGAATTCAATCAATTGCACATCGACCCAGAACACCCACCGATGCTGGTCGGAGTTCGACTGCTCAGCATGTAGTCACGAGCGTAAGAACCATACTGGGCACTCACGGCAACTGGCATCACTAAGGATACACGAGCATGCACCCTTTAACAGCACTTCGTTCGGTAGCTTGTATGCTAATAGCAACCGCATTGGTCGCAGCATCCGGTCGCGCTGTGGCTGCGGGTAACTCTGGCGTACATGGGCGCGTCTTAGGACACGCTGAAAGCGGTGAATATCTGGGAGTCGTCGCCCAAGCGACTGTCTCCTTCGCAGATTCCGCTGGCAAACCTGTAGCGGAGACGACAACCGACAAAAATGGATACTACCTGGTGGACCTGCCAGCAGGTGAGTATCGCTACCAGCTCAAGGCTGCTGGCTATCGCAGCGATGAAAGTGGTCGTGGTATCCGCCTGACGCAGAGTCAAGGCTACGCCATCTTCAATTTTTCCATGACCAAGGGGGTCGATGACCCGACTCGCACGCCGCCCAAAATTCCCACCAGGCAGTTGGGAACTTTGCAAGGACGAGTCGTTGAAAAAGGCGTCACACCCGTAACGGGCATTGCCCATGCGCGCATTGTCTTGCGCCGATCCGACTCGACAGAGTTCCGCATCCTGGAAAGTCGCGGAAGCAGTGACGGTAGCCAAGCCACTGGTGATTACAAAGTAGAGTTGGAAGCAGGTAGCTATACTGCCAGTATCAACGCCGTTGACTTCGAACAACTGATCGAACTTGAACCGATTATTGTTAAAGCCAATACTACCAGCCAGCGCGAATTCGCGCTCGTTCGTAAACCATTGGAGGTTGTCTCTGGGCAACAAGGTATTCGTGGCACGGTCACGATCGTCGATTCGAGTCTACCAACGCCACCGGTCCGAGTCGAAATCGCTTCATTGGATAATGCCAAGCCCATGCCGCTGGCGGTTCAGGTGGCAACTAATGGCTCATTTACACAGCGTTTACCGGCAGGCACCTATCGCGTGACCGCCAGCGCGGATGGTTTTCCTAACTCTGCCTCGCCACCGGTGTTTGTGTTGGCTGATCGCTACAGCCTGATCAATCTCACCCTACGAGCCCGACTAGTTCCTGCCCCCAAGACTTCGCTTGAAGTCTTTGTCTTTGCGCGAATCAAGGACCAAACCGAAGTGCTGCCGTTGGCCGGTGCCCGCGTCTCGCTCACAAAAGCTAAAGCAGATACACACGCTGCGCTCGAGTCGATAACCGATGCGACTGGGCATGCACTGATCCCAGTCCCAGACGCAGGTACCTACACGGCCACGGCCTTCCTAGACGGTTACACTAGCGGAACAGCTTCCGGTAGCGTGCTCTTGGGACAAACTCATGAAGTCGGTATTGAACTCAACAAGCAAACGACGACTCCACCTTCTAACATTACTTTGCGTGTGTCTGTTTTGGACGTCACCACCAAGCGACCAATAGCGGGCGCTAAACTGCTGGCCAGACATTCCGGCGAAACATTGGCCGAGTCGGTACGAGGCGTCACTGACATTCATGGTTCGGCTGCGCTTACTCTTAAACGCGCTGGCAGCTTTACAGTTTTAGCGCAAACGACGGGTTACAAACCCGGAGGTTCATCGTTTGATGTGACGATTGAAGGCACCAATACGCTGACCTTGACTCTGGAACCTATTGCTTCGCCCAACGTCGATCGCCCAGGGCCTCGCAAACCCGATGATACACCGCGACCGCCACATGATCCGCCCATCGCTAAACCTCATTTAGTTGAGGGCTATGTGGCCTACCGAGAACTCAGCGGCCAATTGCGTTCCGTGCCCAATGCTAAACTCTTTTGGCAACGAATCGATCCAAGCAATCCGCCGGTGTCTGCCTTCGCTACCACCGCTTCTAATGGTCACTATCAAGTCGACGTTCATGTAGGCCAGTATCAGGTACGAGTTGAACCACCAGCTGGATTTAAGCAAGTGCTGGAACAGGTCGCCATCAGCGCCACAACGCACGAGAAGTATTTTATTATTGAGCGAACCGAGCGTGGAACTATTCAGAGCGACCCACTGCAACGCGTCTCTGGCACGGTTGTGGCCGAGGGCCTGCCAGGCCGTTTCGTACCCGTCGCTGGCGCTGAGGTCGTATGCACACATGGCCAGACCTTTGAAAAGTCTGTCACAGATAATCAAGGTGCATTTGTGATGCGCATGGCTCCCGAAAGGTATCAAGTGACCATCCGAGCGCGCGGTTATGAGACGCTCGATTCGCCACTGGTCGTTCAAGCTGGTCTTTCACCACTTCGATATGTACTCAAGCGGTCCACGCTAGTACCGTCCGACCATCTTCTAACTATTGCCGTAATCGAGCAAGACGCCAAGCCGGTCGGCGCTATGAGAGTTGTCGCCAATGCGAAAATTCAGATCGTCATGGGTGGCCAAACACTAACTTCCGGCGTCACGGACATGCGTGGACAGCTCTCAACGCGATTGAGAACTGGTAGCTATACCGTTCGAGTCGAAAAAGCAGGTTTCAGTCCATCGACTAAGAGCATCACTATCGCGCAGAGCGATGTGGTTGAACGCATCGTGTTGAGGCCGAATGCGGTCCAACCTGACGATCCCATTGGCCAGCTTGTCCTAAAAGTGCAAGTGTTCCAGCGAGACGCTCGGCCAGCGACAAACATCCGGCCTATATCCACGCCCTTGGTAGGAGCTCAAGTAATCGTCATGTTAGGCGCCAAACGCGTGGCCATCGGGCGGACCGGGCCCAACGGTGTATACACTACTCCGCTGAACGCCGGATCGTACAGCGTGAAAGTGGAGTCAGCCGGTTTTGCGCCGGCTGGCAAGAGCATAACGTTAAGCCAGCGAGAGACACAACTCGATTTTCAGCTTAATAAACTGCACAGCGACCCAGCCAATTTGAATATTCCCGATAAACTTCGGCGCGGTCCCATCTTGATCCCGCCACGAGGCAATTGACGCTAATCCGTTGAATCTCTGCTTCTGAAAGCAACTGGTCCTGGAACATCTTCCGCCATATTACGTCCGATTCTGAGTCACTAAATCTCGAGTCGGACGTATCGACGCGCAGAGCCAAATTGCCGTAACGCCGCTTGCCAGGCAATCGGGAAATTGCCTATCATGCTGGGACGTTTAACGTGCTTATGAATCAACAAGGAGCTCGCATGGCTCGCGCATTGGGAACATCCAGAAAAGCAAAATCTGTCGCCGAGCTGCCGGAATGTTTCGAACAGCTCTGGAGCGCGGACCGTGAATTGCAGGGAGCCGCCTTTCAGGTGATTTTACGAACCACCGAAAAGCCCGTTTCGTGGGCGGATGCGGCTCTGGACGAAGTCTTTGCGCAACTTACCAACAAGAATAACCGACATCGATCCATTGCCGCTCAAGTTCTATGCAATCTCGCCAAGAGTGATCACTCGGAGCGGATCCTTCGCGACTTCAAGCAGCTTTTTGAAGTGGTCAAAGACGAGCGTTTCGTAACTGCTCGACATGCCCTGCAATCCATGTGGAAAGTTGCTTGTGTCAGCGAACGACATCGCAAGAAGGTATTGGCAGCATTCGAAGGTTGGTTTTTGGAATGCGTGACTCATCCAAACTGCACTTTGATTCGTTACGACATCCTCGAAGGCCTCCGCAAGCTGTACGATGTGGCGCCAAGCCCAACGCTACTCGCTATGGCGAACGATCTAATCGCGCTAGAGCAGGACGTCAAGTATCAAAAGAAGTACCGTACACTCTGGCCAGCGAAGTTGAATGGCGGTGTGCCATAAGTTTCAGATTCAAACGGTGAAAGTAGAATCTGCCAAACTGTTTTTTGCGATCGAATGTGCTTTAAATCCGGAATGGGACGTGTCGAAGTGCCCAAGACCAGCGGTCTTTGCAAAACAACCTACGATGCTGTCATCATCGGAAGTGGACATAATGGATTGATTGCGGCGGCCTACCTGGCAAAGCACGGGCTAAGCGTGGCGGTCTTGGAACGCCAGGATGAGCCGGGTGGTGCTACCGTTTCGCAGAGAGTCTTTCCTGAATTCGATGCTCGCCTTTCGCGATACTCCTATCTCGTATCGTTGTTACCGCAGTTGATCGTCGACGACTTGCAATTGAACTTTCAAACGCGTCGGCGGAGCATTGCCTCATGTACGCCTTATCTGCTGGCTGATAAAACGCCGTCAGCCTTGGTGATGTCCAACGAATCAGCCGACCTTTCTCGCGCATCCATGCGTCAGCTATGTGGTTCCGACGAGGTGTGGCATAAGTATCAGCATTGGCTTGAGTGGCAGCAGTCGCTGGCCGAATATATTTGGCCTTCTCTGCTCTTGCCACTCCAATCGCGATCAGCCTTTAAACGCAACCTTAGTCGTTCGCAAATAGCGGCGTGGCATGCATTTGTCGAGCAGCCATTGGGGGAAGCTCTGGAAGCCGCCATCGCGGATGATCTCGTGCGGGGCCTCATACTCACGGATGCCAAAATTGGCGTGTTCGCTCACGCACACGATGAAACCTTGCTACAGAATCGCTGTTTCCTTTACCATACCATTGGTCAAGGGACTGGGGAGTGGCGAGTACCGGTGGGTGGTATGCAATCGCTAACCGATGCGCTCGTTCAATGCTGTCAGAAGTCGGCAGTTGAAATTTTGTGTGGTGCATCAGTAGAGCGTTTGACGACCGGTCGCTTGCACACGATTGGCTTTACACATCTCGATCAAGCGCGAGAGATAGACGCCAAGTATGTACTCGTTAATGCGGGTCCACGCACGCTAGCACGGCTATGTGGCCAGACCTGGAATCCACGAGCGATTGATGAAGGCTCGGTGACCAAGGTAAACATGTTGCTCCAGAGTCTACCGCAGCTCAAAGCGCAGGACACATCCAGTCAGCTGGCATTCACAGGTTCGTTTCATGTTGGCGAAGGTTACCAACAAATGCAACGCTCTTATGAAGAGGCTGCTCGCGGTTGTGTGCCATCCAGCCCGCCCTTTGAGATTTACTGCCACACGTTGACGGATCCTTCGATTCTTTCGCCCGAACTTCAATCCCGTGGTTACCACACGCTCACGCTGTTCGGGTTAGACATGCCTTATCGATTGTTTACAGAGAACGCGGAGGAAAAGCCGGCGGAGGTGTTATCGCGATATC
>JADLDX010000410.1 GCA_020846515.1 Pirellulaceae bacterium | reverse complement strand
TTCGCCTCCAGCCCAGTCCACCGTCTGGCGACGGTGGCTACGTTTCTGGCGACGGTGGCTACTGAAAACTGGCGAAGAAACGTTGCATCTGCGCAGCGATCATGCTGACATCACCCTCAAAGGCTCGTGAAAAATCGCGAGCTCGATCGGCCGCAGCGTACTGCCGCAACTTGCCCAATTTGGCCATGTGCTGCGTATACGTGCCATACTGATTGGACATGCGTTCGGCCAAATAGAATGTTAATCCCCACGATAACGCATAGGCTGACTGCGAATCCTGTTTGAACATCTCATTGGACTGCACCAAATGTACCCACCGTTTTTCTAACGTGGCCGGATCGGTCAACAACCGACGTAGCGTGGCCAACTGCGGGGCATTAATGCGCGACTCCAGGGCTCTCGAACTGACCCGCGCATCAAACACACCCGGTTCTTCAAACATGGTCGCCAGGCCTTCGACGATCCACTGTGGATTGTCCGCCAAGCGTTCGTGAACCGCCGTGTTGTAGGCTAATTGATGCACGGCCTCGTGAACAATCGTGCGTTCCGTTTCGGACCAATCGGTCGCCAGCGAACCACCACCCACTTCAAACAAGACGCAACGATTGGTTTTCGGAAAGTAGTAGCCCATCAGGTTGGGCATCGACTTACCCAACTGCTGCTGACAATAGCGATCGAAGTCGGCTTTGGAAGGAAGAATAAGCACGCACAGAGGAAAGTCTGGCGTCCGCAGTTGCCAACCGCGCGTCTAAAAGTAGCGACTGTAACCGGCCAGTAACACGCGAAAACGCTCGCGCCAGCGATCGGCTCGCCCACGTGGCGCGCATAGCACATAGGGCCCCACAGTCGCAGTTTCAAAGTTGGCCCCCATCTCCGTCTGCAAAACCCCGCGGGCAGCCGTTAAAGTCTGTGGGACAAACACTTCATCCAACATGCGATGGCTGTGCACATCAGCCACATCAAACTCCAACATCGCCCCCGACGGTTTGAGCAGTAACGCGAACTCTTTGTCCCAGTGAATGGGCACACCAGCTTCAACTCCACCAGCCAAACGTACTTCCAAGAGCCGCGCCTGGCCCTGAGCCGTGGCGGGCTGGGCAAGGACCAACAGGCTGACTGTCGCCCAGATCGCACATGTGGTGGTCATCGGTAGTCTGCGCATCGTGAAGTTATCCTGCGTCGATCGGTTCGATTGCCTAGTTGTTTCAAGCCCAGCGGCTAATTAGCCGCAAGCGCGCTAGCGTCCGGTTTAGGCCCACA
This sequence comes from Pirellulaceae bacterium, assembly GCA_020846515.1. Classification (GTDB taxonomy): domain Bacteria; phylum Planctomycetota; class Planctomycetia; order Pirellulales; family Pirellulaceae; genus Aureliella. Next base: position 1,760 of record JADLDX010000410.1, on the reverse strand, counting down.
ACCCTGGGCTAGCGCCCAGCAGCTGATTCGCCGCAAGCGCGCTAGTAGTCACAGGTCCAGTGGTCACAGGCTGTGGCTTTCCATCGAACTTTAGGCCCATTGGCAGTGGCCGGAGCTTAGTTCGATCAGTTACCATAAACAGGAGCCTCTTAGATGCCGGTCAGGGAAGCGGCTGTAGCGGTTGTAATGACACCTTTCCCCATTCACAGGTGCGCGAACCAATGACCCACCCTCACATAGCCCAACTAAAACGCCGCCTCACTCGCCGCGTGCCTCTGACGCCACTCCTGCTCAGCCTGGCATTGGCCTATCCAATATCTCTGCCTATCCCCATGCCTATCCCGGGATGTGTCCAAGGTTGTCTCTCGTTGCTAACGCCAACATCGATATTGGCCCAAGACAAACTCGACACCTTGCCTGAAAAGCCTGCGGCACCAACAGGAGACGATGCCAAGGTCAACTTCGCAGAAGTGCGCAAGGTTCTTCGTGACCTCGACGGCGACATGTCGACCCAGCGCGATGCCGCTGAGAAACGTCTGATCGAACTGGGGCCCGTTGTTCTGCCGTTCTTACCCGAGATCTCCAGCAGTACCTCGGGTGAGATGAAGATCCGTCTGCAGCGCATACGTCAGCAACTGCAATCCACCAAGATCGAAACGTTCTTCGAAGCCAGTTTGATCACGCTCGCGGGCAAAATGAAACTGGCTGATGCGATCGCCTCGATTAGCCAACAATCCGGCAATGCCATCAGCGTTGAAAATTCCGAAGCCGTTAGCAATAACGAACTCGAATTTAAAGCGGTCAAGCAACCGTTCTGGGATGTGCTCGAGAGCCTCATGTCCCAAGCCAACTTGCAACTAAACACTTACTCCAGTACTGAAGGCCTCGTGCTGATTCCTACCAATTCTGTGCTGCCTGGGCCTGAACCATACACCAGCGGACCGTTTCAGATCAGCGTCTTATCTTCGCAAACATCGTTGCAATATTATGGCCGCAGCGAAGGGCAGCTGGATGTTTCGTTGCAAGTCGCATGGGAACCAAGATTGAAGCCCGTGTTCTTGGAACTGCCCATGGGCAAGATGAAGGTCGTCGTTGATGACGGTGGCGAACTATTATCAACCAACCCCGATGCCAATCCCGAGATTCCGGTGAATTCAGCTGGTGCCGCAGCGCAGATCGATCTGCAGTTCGTTCGTCCTCAACGATCGGTTCGCAAACTGAACAAACTTTCGGGCGAGTTTGTGGTGGCCGTTCCAAGTGAGAAGCATAAGTACATTTTTGAAAACTTCGGCAATGGTAAACGGCAATCCGAAAAGTATGGTGAAGTTACCGTGACGCTTGAAAACGCAAGGCGCAACGGCAGCGTGTTTGAATTGCGAATCCTGGCCCAGTTCGAAGCAGCTCAAGGCGCGCTGGATTCTTTCCGCGGTTGGATCTTGTCCAATCGCGCGTACCTTTTGGATAGCAAACAGAATCGCCTCGAGAACGTCGGCCTGCAAACCTATTCGGTCACCGGCGACGCCGTCGGCGTAGCCTTTCTGTTCCAACTCAATAGCGACCCCAACCAATACACGTTGGTCTACGAATCCCCTGGTACAATCACCAGACAAACGGTTAAGTTTGAACTGGACAACATCGACTTGCCCTAAGCGCAGCAATTGCCTCCGCAAGTAGACCAGCGCGCACCTCCACGCAGAGGCCCTCTCCACCACGAAAGCCACGGATTGATGAAACAACTTAACTGGCTGGTTCAACTGGGT
>JADLDX010000409.1 GCA_020846515.1 Pirellulaceae bacterium | reverse complement strand
GGCCGATAACGCATGCGAAGAAACCGGACGCTAGCGCGTTGCGGCTGATGGTACGAACAATCAGCCGCTGGGCGCTAGCCCACGGTTGTCGAACTAATCGCTTGACAGCAATCTATACCAGCCAGTAACGAATGCGAGGAAACCGGACGCTAGCGCGTTGCGGCTGATGGTACGAACAATCAGCTGCTGGGTGCTAGTCCACGGTTGTCGAACTAATCGCTTGACAGCAATCTATACCGGCCGACAACGCATGCGAAGAAACCGGACGCTAGCGCGTTGCGGCTGATGAACAATCAGCCGCCTGGACAGCGCGTTGGCTCGGCATTAACCTGAGCTTAGTTGAGCACATCTAACTGCCAGCTTCACACAACTATGGAGTTTGAGTTATGGAGACTGTCGAGCAGACGATCGCGACCACTCGAACCCAATCCGGTCATACGCTAGGCGAACTGTCCGCGACGCGTCCGGTGCTGGTGGTTTTCTTGCGTCACTCGGGCTGCCCGTATTGCAGACAGACATTGTCGACCCTGGCCAGCTTGCGCGAGACCTTTGCCAAGTCGAATACGCAGCTAGTTATCGTGCATCACGATACGCCGGAGCGCGGCGAGGCCTGGATTGGCAAATATAATTTAGGTGACAGCGAACAAATCAGCGATCCCGATGGTCAACTCTATGCCAAGTTTGACTTGGGTAAAACGACTTGGTGGAACTTGGCAGGACCACATACATGGTGGCCAGGCTTCAAGGCCACCATCCTGCAATTCAATGGCGTGGGCATTCCGGTTGGCGACGTCAAGCAACTAACCGGTGCGTTTTTGATTCATCATGGACGCGTTGTTAAGTCATTTCGCCAAAAGTTATCCAGCGACTCGCCCGACTATCGATCCATGGTTTGTGAACTCTGAGTATGACTGAGCCGGAGCCTCCAACCAATCTGCCCGCCGATCGCCGACAGTTTGCGTTGGAAGTGGTCGAGCAACTTCGTCGGGCTGGACATGAAGCCTTATGGGCTGGTGGTTGCGTGCGTGATCTGCTGCTCGAACGTACGCCTACCGATTACGACGTGGCGACCTCGGCACATCCCGAGCAAGTGCGAAAACTGTTTGGCCCTCGGCGTACTTTGTCAGTTGGTGCTGCCTTTGGTGTCATCATCGTCTTGGGTCGCAACGCAGGCGCTGGTCAAGTGGAAGTGGCCACCTTTCGAAATGATGCCCAGTACAGCGATGGCCGGCGCCCCGATGCGATCACCTTTAGCACCGCTTCGGAAGATGCCGCGCGACGCGACTTTACAATTAATGGCATGTTCTACGATCCGATTAGCCAAAAGGTCATCGATTATGTGGGTGGCAGTGCCGATCTTCAACGCGGCTTGATACGGGCCATCGGCGATGCGGATGCCCGTATCGCCGAAGACAAACTGCGCATGCTGCGGGCTGTAAGATTTGCGGCGCGATTTGGTTTCGCTATTGAATCGGCAACCGAAGCGGCCTTGCAACGACACGCCGATCAATTGAGCATCGTCAGTGGCGAACGGATGACCGCTGAAATGCATAAGACACTCGTGACGCCAGGTCGCGAGTTGGCTGTTCGCACTTGGGCCAGCACCGGATTGTTAAAGGTCCTGCTACCGACGGTCGCTGCCGATTGGTCGACGACCGGCGAACGCATTTGCAGTTTATTGCGAGCGCTACAACCGTGTGTTTGGACATCCGCGCTCTCGGCGCTACTCTTGCCAGGCTTTGAAAAGCAAACTGAGGTCGAGCGCGCTAGTTTGCTGGATGACCTCAAAGGGCGGCTAAAGTTTTCCAACGACGAACTGGCTCAGCTCAAATTTGCACTCACGGCTCAAGCACAATTGACTCATGCCCAGCAGTTGGCCTGGTCTCAATTGCAACCGCTGCTTATCCATCCGCATCGATCGGTGGCCATCGATGTACTGCGTGCTCGAGTCCTGTGCGGGGAATTGGCCGAGATCCAACTTGAAACCGTCGACGCGCGGCTGGCGCTCCAGCCTGAACAATTGAATCCAACGCCGCTGGTCGATGGTCAACTATTGCAATCGCTCGGGTTGCGTCCGGGCCCTCGATTCAAAGAACTGATCAATCAAGCACGTGCGGCGCAATTAGATGGCCAACTGTTGGATCAATCCGCCGCTATAACCTGGCTGAAAACGCAGGGCAATTAAAGTAATCAAGACAGAAAAAAGGCAACGCTGTGCAGCATTTTTGCTCGTGAAACCCGGCATTTGTAGCGGTTGGGCGCAAGCCCTCCGGTTCCTATAATTACCGGAATATACCGGACGGCTTGCGCCGTTCCGCTTCTAAAATGCTTCACAGCGTTGGAAAAAAGGGGGGGACAGAAAAAAACAAGTCCATGGTGGTATTTGCGAATCGACTCAAATCGCAATTGGGCCAAGACCGCAAGACCTATCGAGCACAAACAGCCTACTGGTCCTTGGCACGCAGGTAATTGACGACCGGAGCACGATTCAAGAAGATCAGCAGCAGGATGGGATAGATCAGTCCGCAGGCCGAGAAGAACGGCAAGATGATCGCGCTGGCGATCATGATCTCTTTGGGACCGCTCTCCAATTCAGCGGCCTGTTCCATCATCGGCAGAGTGATCAGCAACAAATTGACCGCCGCACCGCCAATGGCCATAAAAATGGCGGCTACCCCGTAAAAGATGCCTAGCGTTCGACCATAGGATTTACCTTGAAGCAGTCCAATGCCTGAAAATAATAAGACGATGGCCAATGGGAAACTTATGAACTGCATGACAATCGTGGCCTTTTGGTAGCTGGGCGACTTCATCACCTCAGCGATCGGATTGTCACCCTCAGGCTCATCTGGCAGCGCTACGAAGTGCGACACGATCAGAAAGACCACGCCCAATATGGCGAAGCTGCCAAAGACGAGATTCAAAATACCGAACACGGTCATCGACGTCGGTTTGGTCTCTTGCGGTGTGAAGGGTGGCTCCTGGGCGCCGGACGCTACCTCATAAGGATTCTTGAAAGGCTGGTTAAAGTCATTGCTCATCGTTTGTTCCCAGGTTGAAATCCGATGCCTGGATGACTCCAGGCAGGTTGCCAAGTCCAGTGCGGAATCGAAGCGCGTCGACACGACCAATTGGACATTAAAGCATTGAGGCAAATCAGTAATTGATTCCATCACCCAGCCGGGGCTGATTGTGACGAATTGACTCATTGTAGCCAGTATTCACTGCTCGTCGTCACGCCAACTTTTTATCTGCTGAGACACCGATGGACGCAAAGGCAGCGATCAGTTGCAAGGCAGCGCAGAATATGAACGCAACTTGCCAACCCATCTTGATGTCGCTGACAAACGCCTCGGAGATCAGGCCCAAAACAATGGGCGAGAGGGCTGCGCCGATGTTGCCCCACATGTTTCCCCACCCCATGACTGACCCGACATGCCGACCGCCCACATCCTGGCCATAGGCCCATACAGCGCCAATGCCCAGATCCGTGGCAAAGCCCACCATGGCCAGATACAACGTAGCTTGGATCGGATCTTTGACCATCAAGCAACCGACGAATGCGAAGCCAACCAGCACGCGCGAGGCGACCAATAAAATTGCGCGACCATACCGCAGTCCCCAGCGGCGCGTGGCCCAGTCAGTCAGACTGCCACCGACCAACAAACCTACAATACCTGCCGCCAGTGGTACACTCTGCATCCAACCTTGCGCCTGTTGCGATACGCCGTGTACATCCTTCAAGTAACGTGGCATCATGGTTACCAAGAACGCCCAGCCAAAGTTCGATGCAAACTGAACAAACGACATCAACCATAGACTTCGGCTGGTCATAAACGCGCGCAAGGGTAATCCATGCACAGGCTTTTGAGAGTCGGTAGACGTGTCCGATTCATTCAGGGCTCGATTTAGTTTATCGCCCGCGATAATGTCCAATTCTTTCTTGGAAACCAAGGGGTGTGTCTGCGGGTTGTCTCGATACAACCAAACAAAGATGATCGCAATCACGATCCCCGCACCACCGTACAACATCATGACCGGACGCCAACTGGTAACTGCCGGTTCGAGAGTCGCTACGCTCCAGCGTTCGCCGCCATAGGTCCACAACAACATCAGCTCGATAGTCAACAGAGGCGCGATCGCTCCTCCTAATCGACCACCTACCGACACAAGACCGCTGGCCAGACCACGATGGCTGGCAGGCACCCAATTGCGCACGATGCCCGCGCAAACCGGATAGGCCCCCGCTTCAAATAAGCCGCAGGCCAAACGCAAGACCAACAAGGAGGTTACGCCGCCAACGAAACCCAACAAGGCTGTGCTCAACGACCACAATGCGACATACGCTGACAAAATCCAGCGTGCCCCATATCGATCTCCCAACCAACCAGCCGGAAGCTGCGCGAAAGCGTACGTCCAGAAAAACGCGCCTAGGATCCACTTGAGCTGGTCCGGATCCATCTTGAGGTCCTTGACCACCGATTCGCTGGCCGTGCTCAAGCAGATGCGATCTAGATACAACAGCACCGCCACCAACATGGCCAAAAAAACCATCCAATAACGAATGCGGCTATCGTGCATGTGCGAGGTACTCTAGTGATACGAGAATCTAACGCGACTCAAGGGGCTATTGAACCTGTTGCTCTTGTTCGCCAGAGAAAAGAGGCCAGCACCGAATCAAGTCCCGCGTCCTATTCATCGACCAATTCGAGTCGATGGGAGCAACGGGTCAAGCGCATGAGGCTGACAACATCAGATCAATTCAACTGGGCGGGCGGCAGGCTATTAGGGTAGGAACATCAACAGGCCATTGCCTTGCTGACGGGGATTATAGCTGCGCAGCTGCGACCAGCTTTGCACGTCCCACTGCGGAAGGTAGCGAAATACAGAAATCGCCCACACCCGCCCCGCGACACTCGGAGCCATCGTCAAGTCCGAGAGTTTTACAGCAAACTCAGCTGACCACTTGCCAGGCTGACTACCAGGTCCCGCCTGACTAACCAGTCCGGTCTGAGTATCAAGTCCCGCCTGATTATGAGTAACTGAGATTAGATCAACGTCCACGTACCAGTGCGGGTTCCAGTGGCTGGACAAACAACAACGATCATATGTTTGCCCCGCTTCATTGACCGCTAATTCACAGGCGCTGGTATAGTCGCGATCGGTATCGAGGCTGAAGACCACATGGTCGCTACCATCTAGATTCATGTCGTATCGTCGAGGCGCCTTAGAATCGGGTGGTTGTTGACCTTGCCAATTGGGGGCCTGCGGGCATTCCATCCATACGTAAAGGTAATCGGCGTCGTAACAGAATCGAACTTTGGCTGGGCCGACTGTTTGTTCCACCTGATGAAAAGGACTAGTCAATTCGATCGTCTGAGCCGCCTGCCAACATGCGTCGTTTGGCTTTCCATCCAAGCGTGGCGGTTCAACGGCCCGCACGGCCCGAGCTGTCCAGGCCGGCAAGGTAGCGCGGCCACTGGCCAAGACTGCTTCCTGATCAGCGGCTTGCTGCCAACCGGCCAGGTTCGTGGCTTGCGCCATCAACTGCAAAGCGCCAGCATCCGGCACCGGCTCGCCGGCCAACTCGGCCAACGCGCGACGACGCGCGAAATGGGCTAGTTGCACATCGGGCCGCAGCACTAGTCCTTTATCCAATTCCGCCATCTGATTGAATTGATTAACAACTGCTCTGAGCGCAGCGACTTGCTTGACTTGACCGGCGGCCTGGCGGGCTTCGATCGGCATTTCCGCTGCGACGGTTCGCACACTGGGCGCTAGGCCTCCGCCTGACGAAGCATTTCCACTAGCAAGTTCTGCATTGGCGGTGACGACGGTAGAGGGGCGACCATCGCGTTCAAAGGGCGTCGAGTCGGTAGCGCTGGGCAAACGCGTCTTGCCGCCGCTTTGGGCCAGTTGATCGTCCGATTTTCTAGGTTGATCAGCTTGACTTTGCGTCGTCATTTCCCAAGCCAACCGTTCATCGCTGGCACCGAAGCGCAAAGTCGCCAGCGTGCTCCAACGCGCAGTGTCGGTCAAAGGTGCATACGTACTGGCTCGGTCCAGCACGGCTTGCCATCGCGACCAATGCTCCGCTAACAGACAACTCTCGGCCAGGTTGAGCAGGGCGGCACCTACTTCGGGACGAGGTGTCTTTTCGATGATCAATTCCAACTTATTCAACCAACTGCTGAGATCCTCTTCGGCATTGAGCGGATTGGGGGCCAATCGCTGCCAGGCCCGGTCGCGATGCACGCGTCCCATCACCAACTGCAGATTACCAATTTTGGATAGATCAACCATGCGCTGGGTGTCGGCATGTCGATCGCCGGTATGAAACAGATTTTGACGGGCCGCATTGCCACCACTGCCCAATTGCAAACATCGCAAGCCTGCATTGCGGGTGGTCAGCCCTTGCCAACCGAAGACCGGTGCCAGCACATCGCTAACCGTTAACCCCGAGTCTCGCAGCAATAAGTCATGCGTAATCGTAAAGTCGGCGCGTTCCGTTCCCGTCGTGGCAAATAACTTGCTCGCCGTCCAAGGCGCCAGTCGCAATTCGTGTTGCAACCAGGCAGTACGCGCATCATCGCTGGCCGCCAGGAGCATGGCCTGTGCCACGGCATCCTGCAAGAGATTGGAACCTGACGACATACCAACGACATCGTCAACCAAGACCACTGTTGGCCGACCGGCGCGCAATTGCATGACTAAGCCGTCAATCACGCTGGGCACTCCACTGGCGCCGCCAGCCGCTTTCCCCGAGGGCGCTAAACCTAAGGCCGTCGCTGCCAAAGTTGGTTGGCTGGCAGGGTAGCTACTGGCAACGGCGGCTAAATTGCGTACCCGCGCATCGGCAATCGGCCAACTTGACTCCAACTGCGCATCGACCAACCCGGTTTGTGTACCGAGAGCGGCCAGCATAGCGGGAACATCGGGCGTGAAATCGACCGCGTCTTCAACATTCTCGCGGTGCACGACCGTCAGCGCTGTAGCTTGCCGCGCTTGCCAGGTGGCATCAGCCAAGGCGGGCCACGATACCTGCGATGGGGTCATGGCAAATGCCTGCATCCCCAAGCGTTTGTTGGGGACTCGCTGTGCG
>JADLDX010000408.1 GCA_020846515.1 Pirellulaceae bacterium | reverse complement strand
TCATCAAGGCAGAGTTTCATGATGCCAAGACCGGTACCACTCTACGCGCTTTTCAGAGTTTTGATCAACCAACGACCTTTGCCAAGCAGCTGCGCATCCATTTGACCAATCTGCTCGAATCCATGTTCGGGCAAGTACTCGATCGGCCAGTGTGGGATATCGAAACTCAAGGCCCGCCGTTTCGTGGTTTGGATGTGTTCGAGGTCGAACATTCGCCGGTCTTCTTTGGTCGCGAAGATGAAATAGTGGCCATTCGTAATCGTTTACGCGAACAGGCCTGCCGCGGCTGTGCATTTCTGCTGATCAGTGGCGCCAGCGGTACAGGCAAATCGTCGCTAGCCAGGGCCGGCGTATTGCCGGACATTTGTCATCACGAAGTGGATGATGGAATACTGAAATGGCGCCGAATGATCGTCAAGCCCAATCAACTGAGCGAGAACTTGCTCAGTGGCTTGGTGAAGTCACTCATGGAGCAGGACGTTCTGCCTGAACTGGCGAGTTGGGCGGATGATATCAGTGTTCCTGCGGACGCGAGCCAAATACCAGGGTGGATGACTCGGCTGGTACTGCGCGTTAAGGATGCGCTGCATGCTTGTGACAGCCAGCGCGGCGGCACGCGTTTGGTCATACTGATTGATCAACTGGAAGAACTGTTTTCAAGTACGTCGCTGTCGCTGGAAGCTATCGAACAGTTCTTTCAATGCGTAGATGCGCTGGCACGCTCAGGTAAAGTGTGGGTGTTGGCGACCGTGCGTAGCGACTTTAGCCATGAGTGCCAGCAGGTGCCGACACTGGTGCGGATGAAAAACGCCTTGGCTTATGATTTGATCGCCCCGGCACCGGACGCATTGCTGCGAGTGGTGACTGGCCCAGCGCAACTGGCTGGGCTGAAGTTCGAAAAGTCAGGCGAGCATTCGCTGGCTGACACGATACTGCGCGAGTCGGCTGGCCGGACCGAGTTGTTGCCGCTGGTCGAGTACTTGCTCTTGGACTTGTTCGAGCATCGTACGTCCGAGGGTGTCTTAACCTATGCGCGTTTTCGTGAACTGGGTGGCGTGGAAGGCGCGCTGCGGCAGCGCTGTGAAGCGACCTTTGAAAGTCTGCCGAAGGAAGTTCAAGCCAGGTTGCCGGCCGTGCTGTCCAGACTGCTCACACTCAGCGGCGATAATCTCAACACGGCCGTGCGGCGAACTGTGCCGCTTGAGCGATTCAAGCAAGAGCCTGCTGAGCGACAGTTGGTAGAGGCCATGGTTCGCGAGCGTTTGTTTACGACCTCGAGCGATCCGGATGGTACGCAGGTGGTCAGCGTAACCCATGAAGCGGTGCTGCGCGTCTGGCCGCGGGTGACGGAATGGACCGACCAGAACCGAGCCTGGCTGCGGATTCGTAGTCGAGTGGAACAGAGTTTGACGCGCTGGAAGCATGAGCCAGATAACAGTTTGCTCCTGGCTCAAGGCGTGCCGCTGAGCGAAGCCAGTCAATTGCTGGACGACGCCCCACATCTACTTGATACAGAAACCAAGAGCTATATTGAGCGCTCGCAGGCCTATCATACCGTGCAGGTTCGACGGCGTCAGCGGATCGTGCTCGCCAGCGTGGTGGGTTTGCTGATCGTTGCCTCCATGGCCTTGGTCTACAGGTCGAATCTTCAAGTGTTGCGTGGAGAAGCCAAACTGGCGGCGGCCGAGAATAAGTCGTTAGCGCGCGAGGCCGCACAGCAAAAGCTCTTTGGCCAGCTGAACGCTATCCGAGAACGCGCGTTTCGACGACCAGTTGGTTGGAGTTGGGAGAACCAGGCAGAATTGGCCAGCCTCAAGCTGGATGGTCTCGCGTTGAACGAGGATATGCGGCGGGTGTTGCGCGAGGAATATGCGCGGGTTGCCATGGCCAATGACCTCCGCAAAACAGGGTCTGTCTTCAAGGGGCTGAGAGTTAGCACGTTGGCCTGGAGCGCTGACGGGAAGTGGCTGGCACTAGGCGAGCGCACCGCTACCAACGTGCACTTGCATATCCAGATCGTCGACGCAGAAACCTACCAACCCATACAACAGTTGGCATTTTTCCAATCTATAGGGAACGTCGTCACGAACAAAGAGACCGATGGAGTAACCGCCCTGTTGTTCTCGCCGTCGGGCAAAGAACTATACGCCGGTACTCGAGCAGGTGAAATATTATGTATCGCGACAGACGGCTTCACTCTAAAACATCGCTGGCCAGCTCATGCCAAAAGAGTCTTTGAATTAGTTTTGTCGCCGGATAACCAGAGCTTGGTGTCCAGTGGTGTAGATGGCGTCATCAAGTGGTGGAAAACCGATGACTTGAAATGCACTCGGGAAGAGCCGGGACATGGCAACGTCGATAGTATGTTCAGCCGTGACGGTAAGCTTTACGTATCGTCGTCTAAACTAGTGGAATATGCCTTTGATAATTCGACCACTCGGGACGTCGTATCCAACTGCTCTCAAATTTATCCTGCGGCCGGTTCAGGCTGGTTCGTACGCGATGAAAATGGGCTAACCCACGTTGGTCTCAGTGGCGAGCCCATTCGAAAACTAAATTGCAATCGCAATGACCCGTCCACTTTTTCGCTGACGGGCAGTCAAGATGGTTCTTGGTCGGTGGTACGAACAAAAATTAGCGTGGAGGTCTGGGACTTTGCGATAGGCGAGCAGTTTGCGATTCTCAATGGCGTAGAATTTTTCGCGGTTGCGTTTGACCCGAACCGACCGCGACTGCTGGTGGCCGACGAAGAGCATGTGGACTGCTACGAGCTACGGCGCGATCCCGTATGGCGCAATCTTCCACTGCACCCCGCGCGGATCATCAAGACATTGGCGACAGCCGATGATTTGTACACAGTGGGTGTTTACGCGCCGCCCGAACAAGTCGAAGTACGCAGTTGGTCTCTGCCATCTCCCCAAGAGATCGCTTCCTTTCAGATCGGAAGTGCGGACGCACTCAGTCTAGTTTTGAGTCAGCAAGGCGATCGCTTGGCGTACTTTGAGCCACAGCAAGGCTTGATCTGCGAATTTGATTGTCAGGCAAAAAGTATTCGACCATTAGCGGTCGCTGCAATGGCCGACTGCAATCAAATCGCGTACTCAGGTAATGGGCAAATGTTAGTCCTGGATTCCCTGCCCCGCCATGAGAAACGATTTCTACCCAATCGGTTGTTGCCATGGTCGCTCATCGGCTTTGATCGCAACTCAAATCAGCAATCATCGCTGTGGACCAATGAAATGTCCGCACTCATGAAAGGGCAAAGTTACTTCAGTAGCCTGGTAGTAGGTGAGACGTTCCTGGCGGCATCCTTTGGTGACGCCATCGTTCAGTGTGACTTGAAGGCCTCAGCCGATGTGCGACTGTGGTCCATGAAGGGCGAGATTGCCTCGAAACTTTGTTTGCTCAATGAGCGACGTTTGGTGGCAGGTTTCGAGAGTGGGGAAGTCAGATTGCTCGAGTCAACCGACGGTCGCACGCTGGCGAGTATCAAAACCCATGCGGCTCGCATCACAGCCTTGGCAAGCGTAGGTAATTTAGTAGTTAGTGGTGACGAGTTGGGTGAAGTTTCAATCTTTGAGCTTGATAAGGACCGACTGATTTTGCAGTGTCGTTTGGGGCCCTGTCGCCATGCCATCGACACGCTTTCACTGCTTAAAGCAGGCGAGTTTTTGGCCATTCAAGTTCGAAATGAACCAACCGTACACATATTGAATCTTCAGCAGCTACGCGCGAATTGGAACTCAATCAAACTTTGATCGGTATTTCATCAGCCGTTGGGCGTTAGCCGATCCTGAAAGGACATTGGCATTTAGTCCTGAAAGGACGCAGGATTCCAGCCGGCGGTGCGAACCGCCGGTATTGATCCAGCGGCGTGCAGGCGGCGAGTAGTCCGGTTACCAATGAAGAAAACGCTAACCGAGCCGCCATCATAACGAGCCCAACCGGAGATGCTTGTCTGGGATGATGTCATTCGTCCCTTCGGGACTGCGCGTGCGCGGGGCGTACGACACCGGCGGTTGGCACC
>JADLDX010000407.1 GCA_020846515.1 Pirellulaceae bacterium | reverse complement strand
TTCTAGCGCGACAGGCATTTCACGTGTCGCTGCAGGCTTGCAGGTCGAAAATCCCCAGCCTCCGTCTGCATTTCATTGAACCCGTGGCGATTTGCTAGCATCATAAACGGGGGACACACGCACGGGAAGCGTCTGGGGACACACGCAATTTCCCTTTGCTAGCACAAATGCACTTTGCCTGTGTCCCCGGCGCGTGTCAAGCTAGCATAAAGCACATTGCCTGTGTCCCCAGAGTGTTTTGCTCATTGCCTGTGTCCCCAGAGTGTTTTGCTAGCATCACAATGTCTGTGTCCCCGGGCCCTATCCACTTTGCAGCGCTGAGCGACCCTAACTGGCGCTGATAGTCCCTGCAAAAGAAAGTCGTCCTTCGCTCCACGAACGAAGCGATGGCTTGCCGGTCTGTTTTTGTTTCGTTTCGATTCGTTTCGCTTCGTTTCGATTCGTATCGATCGCGGAGCGATCGACGACATTCCGCACTACCCACGATCGGATCTATGAAGATTCTGTGAATTATCTGTGGCGCATTTCTCTCGCCATTCTTACTTAACCTTGTATGGGCGAAGACGAAATCGCCTAGCGGCGAGATTTCAGTCGCCAAATTCCACCACACCAATCAATGGATGGCAGGTCGATGATTTCGAAATCGCATGCTGTTGTTAAAGCATTAGCTTCTAAAGCAGCAGCTTTTAGAACAGTAAAGTCGGCGAGTCCTCAACGTGGCGAATACCAACGGTCACGGTTGCCAACCGGTTTTACGTTGGTGGAGCTATTGGTAGTCATTGCGATTATTGGAATTCTAGCGGGATTGCTACTCCCAGCGGTCCAAGCGGCCAGGGAGGCGGCGCGAAGGGCTCAGTGTCTAAACAATCTCAAGCAGATCGGTTTGGCCTTTCACCAGCACCACGATCAATTCAAGCACTTTCCTTCCGGAGGCTGGGATTGGGATACGCCACCGACCTATCAAGGCGGTTCGCCAGTAACTGGGCCAGAGCAAAGAGCGGGATGGGCCTTCCAAATCTTGCCTCTGATCGAAGCGGCCAGCACCTGGCGAGCTGGGGCTGAGACAGCGATTGGCCAGCCCAATCCAGCTTTCTTCTGCCCGTCTCGCCGCGGACCTCAGGTCGTGATTACTCCGGATCAGTACAAGCCGCCAGTCAATGGGGCTGATCTCAAACACGCGCTGTGCGACTACGCAGCCAGCAATCGCAGTGGTACTGGCGTCGTGCGTAGGTTCGTGCCCCGTCGGTTTCGAGATGTAATCGATGGTACCAGCCATTCTCTATTGGTTGGGGACAAGCGACTGAATCGTGCCCTGCTTGGTACGGCTCAACAGGACGACAACGAAGGGTACACCGCAGGTTGGAACACCGACACGATGCGCAGTTCCGACAAAGCTCCACTACCAGACTTTTCTGGACTAGGCGATGGCGATGACCGTTTTGGTTCGTCTCACCCCGGTGTTTTTCAGGTGGCTCTCGCCGACGGTTCTGCCCGATCAGTGGCTTACTCCATCGACGCTCGAATCTTTGAGCTACTCGGCGACGTCAGCGATGGACAAGTCGTAGGCGAATACTGAAAGTCGGAAAGCCCGTTTCTCTCGCTTCTTAAAAACAGCGCCGAAAAGAGACCTGACCCCTTTTCGCACAGACATTGAGGAATTCCCATGGCAAAAACGGATGTCAATCAAAAACCGATGTGGTCAATCATCTTGATCATTTCAGCCGTGTCGATCTGTTTGCTCGTACTCTCCTTCGCCTTGCTGCGAAGGGATCCTGTTCGCGAGCTGGCAAATCAACTGAGCGAGAGTGACGCCAAGGATCGCTATAAAGCAGCCAAGAAACTAGAAGAGCTCGGACCCAACGGCAGCCAAGCGGTGGGTGAGTTGGCTAAGGCAGTCACCGATGCGGATCCTCAAGTGCGTTACCGCTCCGCCAAGGCACTATCCAAGATGGGCGAACTGGCTGAAGCGGCCGTGCCTTCCTTGATCGAGGGTTTGCAGGACAAGGACCCCGAGATTCGTTACTACTGCGCCAAGTCCCTTTACAAAGTTGGCAAAGCGGCAGCACCCGCGCGAGACACAATCCTGCAGGTCTTAAAAGAATGTGACGACGCCACGCGCGTCTATTTGGTCAAGACTCTGGGAGACATCGGTGAAGAGCACAAGCCGTCCATCGATGCGGTAAAGAAACTCTGCAGCAGCCAAGACGAAAAGCTTCGAAGTGCGGCTAAAGAAGCGCTGGAAGATATTTTGGACTAGTCCCCTAACAGGATGACAGTCAAGCCAATTTTTCATTCGATTGCGATCGCCAACTTACTAACCTATCAGCTTAGTCATGATAATGAATATACGACAACGAATCGACAGCGAAGAAGGAATTGAGCTCTTCGATCGACATAAAAGTCACCGCCCAGCGGTGCCCAAAGAACGCCGATTGAATCGCCGGCCACGTATTGCGTTTTATTCGCATGATACGATGGGCATGGGACACTTGCGAAGAAACATGCTTATCGCGTCCGCCTTGTCGGCTGGTCAGTGCCAGGCAGATACACTTTTGATTGCGGGCACACGTGAAGCTGGCTTCTTTGCGGAACAAGCTGGGTTGGACTGCGTGACGCTGCCGGCTCTGACCAAAAATCGTGACGGCAATTATGCGGCTCGACATTACAACTGGTCACTCGAAGAGACTACGCGTCTTCGAAGCCGAGTCATCGCTTCGACGCTGCTTGCCTTCCGACCTGACATCCTGGTGGTCGACAAATTACCGCAGGGTATCTGCAATGAATTGCAGCGCACGCTCAAGCTGGTTCGAAACCGTGTACAAACTCACTGTGTACTCGGGCTGCGCGATGTACTGGATGATCCGCACGTTGCGATTCCTGAGTGGACCAGATCCAACAACGATCAAATCATCGAAGATTACTTCGACGAAGTCTGGGTGTACGGCGATCCCGCCATCTACGACTGTCGGACAGAGTATCAGTTTTCGAAATCAACGTTGGATCGTGTCTTTTTCACCGGCTATCTCGATCAACAATCTCGGCTCGTACCGTCTGCGCCGACAAGTAACGCGGAGCGACCGCTGGCACTTTGTTTGGTGGGCGGAGGCCAGGACGGCGTCGGCCTAGCGAAGGCATTCGTCAAAGGCGGCGTGCCCGCTGGCTGGCAAGGTGTGGTCATCACAGGGCCCTTCATGCCCGTGAGTGATAAGCAACAGTTGACGCAAGCTGCCGCGGCAACATTAGCAGGATCATTAGAAGGATCAGTAGCGGCATCAAGCGGCTCCGTTGCGTCCGGCCCTATCACGATCATCGATCAACTGGTCGAAGCAGACGACTACGTGAGGAAAGCTGATCGGGTCGTAGCCATGGGCGGCTACAACACGGTTATGTCAGTGCTTTCGTTCCGCAAGCCAGCTCTGATCGTGCCTCGCACGCGGCCGCGCACCGAACAGTGGATACGCGCAGAACGACTGGCCGCCGCCAACTTGATTTCCACCTTGCATCCCACTGAGTTGACACCCGCTGCCATACGCGATTGGCTATCGCAACCCAAGGTGGCGGACCCGAGGCAGCATACCATCGATCTCAATGGCCTCGACCGCATTCAGTCCAGAGTGTTGGATATTGCCGGAAAATCGCTGTGCGTCGTCTAATCGACTTTGATTCCCGTTTCCTTCTTAAAGCCGGTCCCAGTCAAAAAGGGCAAGTTGTGTCTAAAGTAGCTTACGTCGTTAAACGCTATCCGCGATTCTCCGAGACCTTTATTGTGAACGAGCTACTCGCGCACGAGAAGGCCGGGCTGGACATCGAGATCTTTTCATTGCGACCGCCCGTTGATACTCACTTCCAAGATTTGCTCTCACTGGTTCGAGCTCCTTTGACATATCTTTCATCGGGTAGCGTTAAGGCTCATGAACTGTGGGGTATGATGCAAACCGCGCACAGGCAATTTCCAAGTATCTTGAATAGCCTGGGCAGCGTCATCGATGAAGACTCGCTCGATATCTACTGCGGATTGAAACTAGCGGTGTTATCGCTGCAACGAGGCATAACCCACTTGCACGCACACTTTGCATCGAGCGCCGCCAGCGTCGCCCGTATCGCCTCCATACTCAGCGGTATACCGTATTCGATCACAGCACATGCAAAAGACATCTTTCATGAGTCGGTTGTGCATGCGGACTTGGAGAATAAGCTCGCCGAAGCAAGCGTTACATTTACCGTTTCTGAGTTCAATCTCCAATACTTCCAACAGGAATTTCCGCCTCAGGCCGCTTCAAAGGTGGTACGCCTCTACAACGGACTCCATTTGGATCAGTTCCAATATGTATCTCCGCGGCAGCGCAAGCCGCAGATCATTGCTGTGGGACGATTCGTCGAGAAGAAAGGCTTCTCCGATCTTGTGGATGCGTGTACGCTTCTGCGATCCCGTCAGGTCCCATTCACCTGCTGCATCGTGGGTAGTGGCGAGTTGTTACCAGAGCTGGAATCGCAAATTAAACGGCTCAATCTCGAGCAGCATGTTCAGCTCCTCGGACCGCAGCCTCAAAAAGTTGTCAAGCAGCTCATCGTCGAATCAGCAGTGATGGCCGCCCCTTGCATTAACGGTAGCGATGGCAATCGCGACGGGTTGCCTACCGTCCTGCTGGAAGCGATGGCTTTGGGTACGCCTTGCGTCTCCACAGATGTTACAGGAATTCCCGAAGTCATCGTGCATGGTCAAACCGGGCTGTTAGTCGGCCAGCATAATCCATCCGCACTAGCTGACGCGCTTGTGCGTCTACTGGCAGATGGCGAGCAACGCGCTGCACTTGCCTCGGCCGCTCGCGAACTAATAGTCAACAAGTTCGACATCATCGCCAACGCTGCCAGTCAACGACGATACTTTACTCTGAACCACACGCATTCGATGTGGTCGGAATCATCTCCCGCACAACTGGCTGAGGTTTAAACCATGCGCGTTGCCTATGTTTGCGCAGATCTCGGTGTGCCCGTTTTCGGCTCGAAAGGCTGTTCGATTCATGTTCAGGAGATCGTTCGCAGTTTCTTGAAGCGTGGCGATCAAGTCGAGCTGTTTGTGGCACGCACCGGTGGTGCTGTGCCGGCTGAATTTTCCGACTGTATTGTACATGTATTTCCACCCGAATCGGCCAAAGATACGGCTCATCGCGAAGTGGTGGCCCAACATGTTGCGGAGCAGATCAGCGACGCGCTGGAGTCCCGCGGGCCGTTTGACTTAGTGTATGAACGACACAGTCTGTGGAGTGCCGCTGGTCCAAAATACTCTCAGGCATATGGAATTCCTTCCATCCTGGAGATAAACGCACCGTTGATCTACGAGCAGCGCATGCACCGCGGGCTGGTCGATGCCGACTTGGCCTTTGCAACTTCTCAATTGGCATTCGCGCAGGCCAACTCACTGGCCGTGGTTTCTGAAGAAGTTGCCAACGCCATCATGACGGACTTTGACATCGATCGTAGTAAGCTGCACGTTGTTCCCAATGGAGTCGACACACGGCGATTCTCACCAGATGTCCCCGCAAGTTTGCCGTCTGACGAATTCACCATCGGCTTCGTGGGATCGCTCAAGCCATGGCACGGCGTTGAAACATTGCTCGAAGCATTCGCCAAGTTACTAAACGATGGCCAACATGCACGCCTGCTAATTGTTGGTGATGGACCCATGCGATCTCAGCTTGAGAAAAACTCTTGCCAACCAGGCAGCGTGATGTCTGAAAAAGTTCATTGGATTGGCAGCGTTTCTCCATCCGAAGTACCCGGTTACCTGACTTCCATGGACGTGGCAGTTGCGCCCTATCCCGACCTCGAGAATTTCTACTTTTCGCCCTTGAAAGTCTACGAGTATATGGCCTGTGGAGTCTCCACCGTGGCTAGCGAAATAGGGCAACTAAAATCAATCATTAACCATCGCAGCGATGGTTTCCTGTACCCGCCTTGTTCGATCGCCGCGTTGGCGAGCACACTGTCGGCACTGGTTAACCAGCCGACCCTTCGCGCTGACGTTGGCCGCCGCGCTCGCGCGCGTGCAGTTCGGGAGTTCTCATGGGATCAAGTGCTCATGAGCAGCCTGGCCACGGTCGATCAACCAGGCTTCGAATCAAAAGCGGCCACCGATCTAGAAAGCAGTGGTGGCCGATGCAAGTAGTCAAACCAAAGGTGAACAACGCCAGCCGATCGATTACACACTACCTCTGGCCTGGCTTGTTCGCAAATCCCAATCGATTGATGTTCGCAGTCAGTTGTTTGTTGGTAAGCGTCGCGCTGCGGATTGTCGAACCGTGGCCCCTGCAGTTTGTGATTGATGAAATTCTTATGCCCACCTCTGCAGTGCCCACCTCTGCAGTGGCCGGTTCAAGTTTGACATCCGCTACCGCCTGGAATCCAGAGCGGTTGGTCATCATATGCGCCGCGTCACTAGTGGCCTTGGCCACGCTACGCGCTATTGCGGACTACTATCAGACAGTTGTCTTTTCGCAAGTTGGCAATCAGGTGGTCAGTGATCTTCGCAATCGAGTTTTCACTCATCTGCAAAGTCTTTCGCTGGCATTCCATCAGAAGTCGCGGGGCGGTGACTTGACGGTGCGCTTGATCGGCGACATGAACATGCTCAAGGAAGTGACGGTTTCGGCTGCCCTGCCACTACTTTCCAGTGCCCTATTATTGGTAGGCATGTTTGCGTACATGATCTACTTGAACTGGCGGTTAGGTTTGTATGTCGCTGGAGTGTTGCCGCTGTTCTGGTTCCTGGCATATCGCAAGAGCAAGAAAATACATCAAGCCGCTTCCGTACAGCGGCGAAGGGAAGGCGCGCTGGCGGCCACGGTGGCGGAATCCATCGCAGCGGTGAAGTCGGTTCAAGCACACGGCGCACACAAACGATTTAGCGCTGCGTTCACTGTGCAAAACAAGAAGAGCTTAAAAGAAGGCGTCAAGACCAGTCGTCTGACCGCGGGTCTCGAACGTTCCGTTGATGTCATGATTGCGGTGGCTTCTGCCTTGGTACTCTGGCAGGGAACGCGATTTGTTATGGACGGTTCACTAACAGCTGGCGGCCTGGTCGTGTACCTGACGTACCTGAAACGTGGTTTCAAGCCATTGCAGGATTTCGCTAAATATACTGGCCGCATCTCCAAAGCCATGGCTGCGGGCAATCGCATTACTGAAATCTTGGCTCAGGAACCGAACATCGTCGATGCTCCGTCGGCCAGCGTCGCGCCAAGACTTGGCGGCGCGATCGAGCTTAA
>JADLDX010000406.1 GCA_020846515.1 Pirellulaceae bacterium | reverse complement strand
TAGCATCGATGGTATGGTTGGTCATCCTGACCATCTGTGTGTTGCTGTACAAACTCTGGTGGCGACCAACTGAAGAAGCGCGGCAAGAGCGTCAGGAACAAGAGATCGTCGAGGCCACCAGCAGTTCCCATAGTTACCAACACACCATCAAATTGGGGCTCGATGGCTTTTCGGGCTACGCGCTGTTGAGATCACCCGAACTGATCTCACAACTGAGAGCGGCCAGTATCAAATTGGAGACGGTTGATGATGGTGCCAACTACGCCGAGCGCATCAATGCGCTAGCAGATGGCCGCTTGCAGATGGCCGCCTTTCCCATCGATGCCCTGATCACGGCGGCCGCCAATCGTAAGACAATGCCGGCCACGATCATCGCGTTGATCGACGAGACACGAGGTGCAGATGCTGTATTGGCCTACAAGGAACGCTATCCCAACATCGATTCGCTGAACCCACCCGATACTCGATTCGTGCTGGTCGGCGGCTCGCCTAGTGAAACGTTGTTTCGTGTGCTGCTACATGATTTTCGGCTAGACAAAGTCTCGCCGCGTTCCATCGTGTCGGTAGCCAGTGGTGACGAGGTTTTGAAGCGTTACCAGGCGGCTCAGCCAGGCGGTAATGAAGTCTTCGTAACCTGGGAGCCCTACGTAAGTCAGTTGAAAGCCAACGAGGCGGTCAGTGTCCTGTTGGATACGTCTCGACAAAGCGGTTACATCGTCGACGCCTTAGTCGTGAGTCGCGATTTCTTGATCAAGAATGAACCCGTGGTCAAGCAAATGTTGGAAGCCTACTTCCGTGTGTTGTATGCCACTAACAATTCGAACAAGCTCATCGAACTGGTTGAATCGGACGCCAAGTCGATCGGAGCGCCGCTGACTAAAGCTCAAGCCACCGATTTGGTCAAAGGCATTCAGTGGAAGAACACTTCGGAAAACCTGGCCCACTTCGGACTGGTGTCCGCGCCTGTGCCGCATGTGGAAGACATGATTGATCGCATCAAACGGGTACTGACGGATACCAAGGCGTTTGGTCCCGATGCCCAGGAGATCGACGCCACCAAGTTGTTCACGGAACGCGCCTTGCGATCACTCAGCGAGAGTGGCTTTCACCCGGGAGTCACCAAGGAAGAGGTCCGCGGTGGCACCACTTTGCCTCAACTGAGCGACGAGCAATGGTTGAAATTAGTGCCGGTTGGTACGCTTTCGTCACCGCCCTTAGTCTTCGCACGGGGACGAGCGACGTTGACCGAAGCCAGCCAATTGGTCTTGGACGAGTTGGTCGATAAACTGGCCAGTTGGCCTGCCTATTATGTCAAAGTGGTGGGTAACGCCGGTTCCATTGGCGATCCAGAAGTCAATCGTCAATTGGCCAATCAGCGCGCTGCCGCAGCCGTTGAGTACCTGACCGCCAAGGGCGTTTCGATTCAGCGAATTAAACCTGTTAACGGTGATGGTGCTGGCGAAATGTCCGTCAACTTCGTTTTTGGACAAATGCCATACTAGCCACGCTCGACTTGCCTCACTGTTTTTGCTCACGTGCTTTGAACTAGGTACTTCGAAACAATTGGATCCGGTAAAACGCAAAGTTATTTCCGAACTCTTTTTTGCACCGAGCGTGGTTCTGCCAATCGTGGCAGGCGTGAGTGCTGCGCTGCTTTCGTGGGCGGGCGGCGGAATCAATTACTTGAGTGCTGCAGCGGTTCTGGGCATTTTGGGCGGCTTGGGTTGGATGTCGACGCGTATCATTTTCAACGTCGAACAGATTACTGCCGAGGCTATGAAGTTGCATGAATCCCAGCGACAGCGCGCCTCGGAGGCGGAACTGGATCAGCTGCATAAAGAACTCGAGCAGGATGGCGACCCACGCACACAAGATTACCTGACTCTGTTAAGATCTTTGCGCGACGATTTTAATGAGGTTAGCCTTCGGCCTGGCGTTCAAGGGCGCAGTGGCCAATTACGCGAGCGTGTGAACGAAGTATTTCAAGCGACCGTGGACCGCTTGCGAGATACGCTGCGGTTGACCGCCTTGGCTCGCAAGTTGACTGGACCTGGCCGTCGCAAGATCGACAGCGAACGCGAGCAATTGATTGTTGAGATCGTTAGCACAGTGGACCATTTGAGAACCACGGTCCGTGAATTTGAAAGCCTTATCAAAGACGACAAACGAGCTGACCTGACGACGCTTCGCGAGGAGCTAGAGGCCAGCATGATCGTTGCCAAGTTAACCGAGAAGCGTCTGCGCGAGTTGGACTCGACAGGCTATTCTTCGAATGATTCAACCGTACAGAATCCCGATTCATCGCCTCGTTAGTAGCAAGCAAAAGAATTGCAGAGGAGCCACAACATGTTCAAAGCAGTAGGCAAATATTTTCGAGCCGTTTGGTACTTGATGACGTTTCGTGTTGATAAGGCCAGTGAAACACTGCGCATGAATCCTGGAGTAGTTTCAGCCAACTACGACCGCATCATTGATGAGAAACGACAACGCCTGAATCAGTATAAAGATGCCATCAGCGCGATGATCGCGCAGGAGGAGTCCAAGAAAGAGAAGCTTCGAGCGGTGACCGAGGAGATCGGCAAGCTGGAGAAACTTCGCTCGGGTGCGGCGGCCAAAGCCAAGAAGTTGGTTGAGCAATACGGCGGCGATAGTCAAGCGGTTAAAGGCGATCCCGAGTACTTGAAGTGTCAGGCGGCCTTTAAGGACTTTTCGAGCACACTGGCGGAAAAGCAACAGCGCGCCAGCGAAATCGATGAAGACCTCAAACAATTGGTCGCCAACGTCAGCGGGCATAAAACGCAGATCCAATCCTTGATGCGCGACTTAGACAAGTTGAAAGAAGAGAAGCATGATGCGGTGGCGGATATTCTTTCCGCTTCCGAAGAACGCCAAATTGCCGACATGATGACAGGCTTGTCGAATGATCGTACCAGCGAAGAACTGCGCGAACTACGCGAACTACGTCAGAAGTCGTCTGCCAACGCGCGTGTCAGCCGTGAACTGGCCGGTTTGGACACTAAACGAGCAGAAGCCGACTTCATGGAGTACGCGCAGTCGACCGAAGCTGATGACGAGTTCGACGCGTTGATCGGTTTGGCCAAAAAGGAAACACCCGCTCCAGCCCAACAAGAATCCAAGATTCCTGAGGCTTAAAGCCAAGTCCTTCATCTGATCCACACGGGCCAGACGCTCGCCGATCGCGCTCGCCGATCGCACTTGTGCGGCCAATCCATTCACAACTTCACAGAGGGTTATAAACATGAAACGAACGAAAAACGGTCTCCAGACACTAGCTCTGTGCGCGCTGCTGTTAGCGGGCTGTTCACCCTCGACACCATCAGCCGGAGGCGGAGCAGCCGGTGGTGGCGGTGACGCCCCCAAGTTCTCCCTGGCCTGGAGCGAATATCCTTCGTGGAGCGTCTTCGGTGTGGCCGGCAGTGTTGGCCTGATCGAAGGTGACGCCGGAAAAATGGGCGAGTTGGAAAAAAAGTGGAACGTCGATGTTGTGTTGAACTTCGCTGACTACGACGGCTGCATCACTCAATACGTTACCTCGGCAACCGATGCAGTCTGCATCACGAATATGGACATCCTGGCTCCCAGCGTCGGCAGGCACAGCGTGGCCATCATGCCGACCTCGACCAGCGTTGGTGCAGACGCTTGTATTGTGGTCGGTATCAACGATTTGGCCGGGCTAAAAGGCCAGAAGACATTCGGGTTGGAAAAGAGCGTTTCCCAATACTGTTTTGAACGTGTATTGGAATTGGAAGGCCAAAAGCCAGCTGAGTTTCCCTTTGAGAATAAAGACCCCGGTGTGGCGGCTTCGGGCATGCAGTCGGGACAGGGTGAGTTCAAATCGATCATGGTCTGGAACCCGTTTGTGCTGCAGACCCTGCGCAAACGCACCGATGCAAAGGTGTTGTTCGATTCGTCGAAGATCCCCGAAGAGATCATCGATATGGTTGTAATGGGCAAAGATTCGCTCGACAAACCCGGAGGCAAACGCTTTGCTTACTGCATTGCTGAGGCTTTCTATCGCGTGAATAAACTGATCGAGGATCCAGCGTCCAGCGACAAGACCCTGGTTGCCCTGGGTGAAAAGTTCGGCAGTTCATCTTTGGAAGACATGAAGGTGATTGTCGAGCAGACTCGATTCTACAAGACACCTGAGACTGGCTTGGCTCTGTTTGAAGGGGATAAGTTTCGCAAGGAAACGATGCCCGCTGTCGCAGAGTTTTGTGTGTCGCATGGTATCAGCGAAAAGAAGCCGACGTTCAGTTTCGCGGCCGGCGATTCTCAATTGACGTTTACAAGCGAGTATCTGACTGGCTTGCGCGATGGCGTCGATCCTGCAACGGTAAAGTAGCGTCGCATGATTCGTCGTCCAATTGCCTATTGGCTCAAAGTTTTGCTCGGTGTCGTCGGAGTGCTGGTCATTGCGCTGATTTATGAAGGACTGTCGATCAGGCAGTCTGGCATCAATCCATCGCAGACGGTTGTGCCTGGCGTCACCGGCATCATGGAGGGGATTGGCAAGGTCCTCAAAACTCAGGGTACACCTGAGAATCCCAAGCCCAGTTGGTTGTGGGAAGACTTTCGGGCGACCTATTGGCGCTTGCTGTTAGGTGTCGTGATTGGCGTTGTCATGTCACTGATCGTCGGGATGGCCGTAGGGGCCTACACGCCTGTCGAGGCGACGCTGAATCCGATGATTACCTTTATGGCCAGCGTTCCGCCTACAGCGATGCTGGGCGTCTACATGATTGTCTTCGGCACTCACCTGGCGGCTTACGTGGCGTTGGTCGCCTTTGGCATCTTCTTCTCGATGGTGCAATCCATTGCGCAAGCCGTGCAGACAGACGTCAATTCGGATCATATCGACAAGGCTTATACGCTAGGGGCTTCAGAAGTTGAAGTCTTAATGGAAGTGGTTTGGCGTCAAATCCTCCCGCGCGTGTTCGATGCCATTCGCAGCCAACTTGGCCCAGCCATGATTTATCTGATCGCGGCAGAAGCCTTGTTTGCGGGCGAAGGCTTCGGGTATCGCATCAAGATGCAGTCTCGCTTTGCCAACATGGATGTCGTGTTTGTTTATCTGTTTGTGCTGGGTGCCAATGGCCTGCTGCTCAATTTCTTGTTGCTCCGCCTGCGCCGCCGACT
>JADLDX010000405.1 GCA_020846515.1 Pirellulaceae bacterium | reverse complement strand
TAAAAAATGCCTGGTCGCGAACCGTCGGCCGACCCAGGATTGTATTCGGCACTAGCCGTTTTCTCGCGAAATGCTTCGGTGCGTCGAATTTCGAACGGCGTCTTGGGTCGACCGCGAAAAATCTTGTCGACGTTCGGCTCTAGATTGGTCTGAATGGCCCTATAGGCCGCCAGCACTTGCTCCGCATTTTCGAAAGGCATGTAGGCTTTGTCGGTGCGAATATGCGCGAAGAACTCGGGCATCGAACCGGTAAAACCCAGCAACCCACGCACGCGTTCCATCTCGGCTCGAATGCGCGCCACTTCGGCTTCGCCCGTTTGAAATATCTCTTCGGGAGTCAGCGCAGTTGTGGTCCAGTAACGCACCCAATACTTGTACTGCTCAGCACCGCCAGCCAAGGCACCAATGCCCGAACTACTACGTCCTTTCGGCAGATACTCTTCTCGTAAAAACCGCCCCATCTTTTGGTAGGCCACCAGGATCTTGTCGGCGACCGCCGAGCGGTAGGCTTGGGTCAAACGTTGCTTATCAGCCGCAGAAAAGCTATCGGGCATGCGCTTGATAGGCTCATAGAACAGACTCTCTTCAGGCGTCGGGCTGACAATCGTCGTATCTTCGCACTGGCTGATCATGCGTTCAATCAGAATCTTGGGCAAGACATAACCATCCGTCATCCCTTGTCGAAACTGATCGATAGCCACGTTCATCCAAATGGCGAAGGCGTCGATACGTTTGAGCCAGGCGTCGTAGTCTTTGACACTTTTGAATGGCTGATTGCCTTGTCCGCTACCTAACTGACCAAAGCTCAATGGCAATCCATCGAACTGGTTCCATGGAATGCGTTCGAATTTATGCTGCATGCCCTCCAGACGCACGTTCAGTTCGTACTCGAGAATATCGGCGGCCAGCTGCAGGGCATCGCTGGTGCGCTGGCGGTCGACAGCTTGCAAGCGTGTCAGCGTGCGTTCATAAAAGTCGCGTTCTTTGGCTAGAAAATCGGGACTGATCCGGATGGTCATTTGGTCGTTGTAGCGTATGTCGCCATAGGCGGTGGCTTCCAGCGGAAACAGCGTCAGATACTGCTCGTAGTAGTCGTTGAACAACGTGGCCAACTGCCGCTCTGAGCCGGCATCCACCGCCCGAACGGCTGGTGCTTCTTGAGCCGGACAGAGTTCGGGACACAGGCCGTGAAACAACCCCGCTCCGACCAACCCCACCCAGAGCGACAATGAAAGAGAAAAACCAGAAATAAGTCGCACGCGAGAACCCTTCCAAATGCTTGATACATAAACTAATTTGGCGGCAATGCATGGTCAGAAGCCGCCTGGAGTGCGGCATCGCAATTCGCACATGGATATCGTAACCCATCGCTACACGTCGACAACAACCGTCGGCTAGCCGAAGTCGCCGCCCAGCGACACGGCCGTCGCGCCCAACCTTAGACAAAAGCCGACTCATCCGAAGAGACGCATCAATTTGCCCCACAAATTTCTTCGACATCGCAGCTTGGAGCGGCCAACGACTCTGGATCGCCACAATCACCGCCTATCCGCCACTGGAATATGGCTTGCGGCTAACGAGCCACCATAAAATCAGGCGGCTTTGGTTGGGCCGTCGGAGTGAGTTTGGGGGTCGTACGCGATGATGAAAATTCCGCGAAGAATATGCTTGAAATTGACGAATTCCTCCTCATATTGTGTGAGTGCTAAATAAGCGGCCACCGATTGGGCGGAAATCGAGGCCAACCGAATGGAAAGAGCAACGCTTGCTCGGGACGAGTCAGCGGAGCCTTCGGTTTGGACCTACTCGCCTTTGAAGGAAACCGCAGCATGGCAGAGCGCCCGTTGGTGCGACGCAAGCTTCGTACGTCGGTTAAGCCCGAGGCATCAAGCCCCCGTCGCCCTCATTACCTGGATCGACCTGCCCAGCAGGTCGAGTCGAGGTCAACCAGTTCATCATCTTCGGTCAAACTGCATACGGACGATTGGATGCACGTTGAACTACCACGTGGTGATTATGTCTTAGCGGCTTTGGTTGCCATTTCGGTAGCCTTGATCGTGGGCTCGTTCACGCTTTTGCCGGCCATCGTCTTCTTCAACTGGCTAGCCCTGGCGGCCGGATCCATTTGGGCCAAAATGATCGCCGGTATACCGGTCTTCTGCGGAGTCAGCGGCGCCTGGTTCTGCTTGCGCCGCGCCAAGAGCGACCGCATTCGCCAACGCTTGCTGCAAGAACTCAGAGACTGAGCTCTCGTTTAACAGTCAGCCGCAGGCGTACCGTCTTGTTCACAGGCGTACCGTCTCGTTTAACAGTCAGCCGCAGGCGTACTGCATCCTTTACGATTCGGCCGCAGGCGTACGAGACTTCGACTCAGTACGCCTGCGGCTGACTGTTAAACGACGTCTACGGCTGACTGTTAATCGTGCTACAATCTCTCTCTTTAGAGGTCTGTGATTTCCCACCCCTAACGGAGTTTGAGAATGTTGCGTTCGTTGATTCTGGTTGGTTGTTTATTATCGATGTTCGCCGGTGTTGCCAACGCTCAATCGTCACCCAAAGAAGCCAAGGTCACATCGAAAGTTTTCTTCGATATCACCGTGGATGGTAAGCCTGCTGGCCGAATTGTGATGGGGCTGTTTGGTGAGGATGTCCCCAAGACTGCCGAAAACTTCCGCGCTCTGTGTACGGGCGAAAAAGGGAAGGGCGAATCGGGCAAGCCGCTGCATTATAAAGGCAGCGTATTCCATCGCGTCATTCCCCGCTTCATGCTCCAAGGCGGTGACTTTACCAACGGTAACGGTACGGGCGGTGAAAGCATCTACGGCGAAAAGTTCAAAGACGAATCGTTTAAGTACATCCACGACGCACCTGGCTTGTTGAGCATGGCTAATGCCGGCCCGAACACCAACGGTTCGCAATTCTTTATCACCACCGTTGTCACCGAGTGGCTGGACGGCCGTCACGTCGTTTTCGGCCGCGTTTTGGAAGGTATGGATGTCGTCAAGAAGGTCGAAGCGCTCGGTACCGAGCCTTCCGGTCGCACGCGTGGCAAGATCGTCATCGCCGACTGTGGCGAACTGAAGTAAATTCCGAATGAGCGAGATCTGGCCCAAAGGCAAATACGCGGCGTGCGCCCTCGCTCTGCTGCGCGAGCCATGCCGGCCCAGAATCGCAATGTAGAGATT
>JADLDX010000404.1 GCA_020846515.1 Pirellulaceae bacterium | reverse complement strand
CTGAGCATAAGGTAGTTTGTGCCGGGTTTTCGATGCGCCTGATCTGGGGCCAAAACTGGGTTTCGAAAGCCAATAAGCATGAAGCGGTCACGCTCGAAACCACACGAGAATTCTTTTAGCGACAAGCGAAAGCGACATCTTGGAATTGTCGTAGTTGGAATTTGGGCCTGCCTATTTTCCCATGGCTTGATGGCGACGGGCCAGGATTCATTTTCTCCAGGCAGCCTCTCTAGTCGAAGTTCACCCACAGAGAATCCAATTGATCTGCCAATTTCCACAAGCGACAATAGTCAGGCTACGGAAATCGAGGAAGAATCTAAAACACTTGAGCCGGTCTCTGGGTTTGCCGAGGGGTTCGTAATTGCGAGTCCAGATCTTGGATCGATTCCCATGCGCGAGTATCCATTCTCTGTCCGGTTGAGTGGTTGGCTGCAACTGCGTCACGCGCTCTTTGAATCGGACGGTCCCAATAGGGGCCGCAACGCATTCTCGCTCGAGAGAATACGCATCGGCATAGACGGCCATGCCTACACGCCGGATCTGCAGTATAACTTCGTCTTAGATGCCAATAGTGATCAGGCAGTGCAAGTCACATTCTTGGATGCTTTTGCTAGTTACGATTTTGGTCGCAACCAACTAGGCATGGATGCCAATAGTTTGGGTTTTCGCGTAGGTAAATGGAAATCACCATTTAGTCGTTCGCGTGAGGAATCAGCTCGTCGGTTTCAGTTCACTGAAAGATCGGTGGCGAATCTATTCTTCGATATCGGCCGAGCAACCGGCGTATCTTTGTATGGCAGTAACAACCTTCTTTCGGTACCTTCACGCTTCGAAATAGCGCTGATCAACGGGCTGAATACTGGTCGTGATGCGGTCCTATCGGCAAATGATCTCGATCAGAATTTCGGCTGGTCAGCCAGGACAAGCGTCGATCCATTGGGCCAGTTTTCAGAGGGCGAATCTGATCTCGCTTGGAGTGATCAAAGTTCGCTGCGTTTCGGGGCCGGAGTGGCTGGTTCGCGAGTGGATCGGTCAGGAAACAGGGAATTCGACCGGACTCGAGTAGTGGCTTCGGGACGATCCCTGTCAGATTTGCTGCCCCCATCGGTAGAGGCTTACGACATCGCATTGTTTACGGTGGATGCTCACTGGAAATTGCGTGGGTTATCTCTCATTGCGGAGCACCATTGGCGGATTTTGTCTCAGTTCTCCGGTGGCGGTGTTCCCGATCTGTCCGACCATGGTTTGTTGGTACAAGGCGGGTATTTTTTGATTCCTCAGCGTCTGGAAATACTTGCCCGTTGGTCCAGCGTGGCTGGCAACTCAGGAACGCTCGGGACTTCTGATCAACGCACCGATGAAATTGCCACGGGAGCTGTGTGGTTTATCAAAGGTCAGAACGTCAAGTACACCACGGACGTTTCATGGATTGACGGCGTGCCGACCGACAGCTCTCGTCTCAGCCTCTTGCCTGGAGACGAAGGCTGGCTGCTGCGATCGCAGTTGCAAATCGGATTTTGATAGACGTTCGACATGCGACGGCGCACGCGACAAGTGACTACTGCGGAGAAGCGTTGGTTGCAGAGAATCCAGACTGGTTTCCGAGGTCCCCCAGGCATGCAACCATCCCGTTAGGCCACCTCGAGCCGCGAATTCCCATTCCGCTTGTGTTGGCAAGCGTTTGCCAGCTCACTTGCCGTACGCCTGAGCGATCGCCGGAACTGGATGCCATACGTCGCTAGCCAAAAGGGATGTCCGTTTTCTTTTCTGTATTGCAGGCACGTGCTTGTTCAACTTATGCCCTGAGAAAGGTGCGATTTCGATCATGCCTAACAGAACCTCCCTAAGGCGAATTGGCTGATTTGGCTTGGATCGTAGCTGGGGCACTCTTGCCCGAGTTCAAATTGGGATGACGGGCAAGAGTGCTCACCTTACGATCTTTGCCGCTGATTTTTAATGGTGGGTCTAATTCTGCTGCATTCGATTGAAAAGAGGATCTTTCGGGCAGCCGGTAAGTGCTCCTTTGATACAATTTCGCAATCAAGTCGCTGTCGATGGCATCGGCATCGCGCTCTCTTGGCTGACTATCTCTTGGAGAAAATCGTGAGTAAATTCCTTCCCCCACGCAACTCACTTCCACGGCTATTTGGGTTCTTGCTAGTTCTCGGCTACTGCACTATCGACGCCAACGCACAATTCGACGCCGATGCGCGCTGGGCACCAGCGAGCACGAATGTCATTGTGCTAGTCAATAATGGCAGAATCTTTGACAGTGCGTTGGCGAAGAAGGAGAACGCCCAGGCCAACGCCAAGGCCGCCTTTCAAACTGGTGTTTCCATTGTCACACCCGGTGTCGATCGAGTGCTGATCGCATCAGAGATCGACTTAGAAGCGATGCACTCCAACTGTACCGTCGCCATATTCTCTCGCAATTCTCAACCGTTTGATTTCAATGGCATCGTTAATCGCGTGGGCTCAAGTGTGGATCGCGTATCCGGCCGCGATGCGGCGTTGATGCCGAATGATTCGTACTTAGCGCTTCTAGGGCCTCAGCAATTGGGTGCCGTAAAGCCTGCCAATCGTCAATTGGTGGCCAGATGGTTAAAGACCGGGACATCGGTGGCTTCCAGCCAACTGTCCGACTACCTCAAGACAGCCGTATCGTTTGCAGACAAGAATGCGGACATCATCGTTGCGGTTGATATGGAGGGATCGTTGAACCCAGAATTCATTCGCCAACGGTTGCCACAGACTGCGTCAGTACCACAGGAGAAGTCGGCTGCGGTTGCACAGACGCTTGAGCAACTCAAGGGCGTAACGCTTGGGATAACAATTCGCGAATCGATCAACGGTTCGCTAAAAGTCGACTTTGCAGCGGGTGCCGCTGAGCTCTCTGGAGTTGGGAAAGCGTTGTTGATTGAAGTGCTGAAAAACAAAGGG
>JADLDX010000403.1 GCA_020846515.1 Pirellulaceae bacterium | reverse complement strand
TGAAAGAGCCAATCCATGAGTTGCGGGGGCAGCCAATGACTCCACCGGACTTCGCATAATGTTGGTGCTCGATACCAACGTAATTTCGGAATTGATGCCAACATCACTTGAAACGCACCGCAGTCTGCTCGGTCGCAGAGCAAAGGTTATAATGGGTAGATGCAACCTCCCAATCCCAACTTGCAAGTCCGCGAAGAGTCGAGTTCCGTTTTCGATAGGATGTTTCGTGCCGTGGAGCTAGTCAGGCAGAGGCTCGACCGTACTTGCTTCGCTTTGAGCAAGGTGAGTGTGCCTTATGCGGTCATCGGTGGCAACGCGGTGGCGGCGTGGGTCGCGACCGTTGATGACGGTGCCGTCCGTAATACACGTGATGTAGATATTTTGGTCCGCGAACAGGATCTAGAGTTGGCGACGATCGCGTTAGAATCGACGGGTTTCGTTCGCGAACAGATCCTGGATGTGATCCTCTTCCGAGATGGCCCAGATGGCAAACCAAGTCAAGGAATTCACATTCTGCTGGCCGAACGCAAGGTTCGCGACGATTATGTGACTGCCGCCCCGAGTATTGATCAAGCGATCGACATCGAAGGGCGGTCTATCGTCAAGCTGGACGCATTGGTCGAAATGAAACTCAATAGCTTCGAACGTAAAGATCAAACCCATTTAATGGACATGATCCAAATCGGCTTGATCGATTCGTCGTGGCCAGAACGATTCGACAAGCAACTAGGCGATCGTCTACAAGAGTTGTTGGATGACCCAGAGGGGTAGTCCGTCGATGTGGCAGTCGCCGGATTAGTTGAGTTGCGTTTCGATCACGGAGTGATCGACGACCGTAGGCCAATGTTCAAAGGCGGGAGCCGATGTTCAAATAACCAAGCTATGGCCAAATTTGAACACATTCGTCACAAGCCTCCGCATCCACTGGTCGAGCCTCGGCCGCTGGTGCTGGTCTGCGCACCGTTGCGGAGCAACGTTAACCTCAGCCGAATGCTGCGGTTGGCAGGGAACTGTGGTGTGCGTCGACTGATTCATTGTGGCGCGGGGAAAGTGGACCGCGAGATCGCTCGCGATGCGGCCGACTACGTGGAACTGGATGTCCATCGCAGCCTGCCGCCGGTACTGGACAAACTCCGCGCTGCCGGGCTACGCCTGGTAGGCCTGGAACAGACGACGGGCTCGCAAAACCTGTACGAGTATCGCTTCGAAAAACAGACTGCCCTGGTCATCGGCTCGGAGCGCGAAGGCCTGACCCAGGAAGTACTGGACCGCTTGGACGATGTCGTCGAAATTCCGGTCTACGGCCAACCGGCCAGCCATAACGTCGTCACAGCGTCCACCATGGCACTGTACGAATACTGCCGCCAGTTTCCCAATGGGTGATTAGCGGTGTTGGCTGCGGTGTTGGCTGCGGTGCGACGCAGTCCGGTATGGTGACCAGATCTCCAATGCGACCGGACGGCTTGCGCCGTACCGCTTTCGAGCATTTGTGACCGGACGGCTTGCGCCGTACCGCTTTCAAGCGATCGCCCCAATAGGGCTAACGCTCAGAAGCAGGTTGGGACTAAAATAATCGGCTGGTCGACAGCCCTCTCCAAGTTCATTGGCCTTCAGGAAATCCGTTTATGAGCATCCAGCGCAATCCGACTCGATCCGTGCGCGTAGGCTCCATCTCTATCGGCTCGAAGCACCCGATCGCTGTTCAAAGTATGACCGCCACGCATACGCGCAACATCGACGCCACGGTCGAACAAGTCAATGCACTGGCGGCGGCAGGTGCCGATGTGGTTCGCATCGCGGTCGATAGCGATCAAGACGCCGAAGCACTAGCGGAAATTCGTCGTCAGACCACGGCCAATCTGTCGGTCGACCTGCAAGAGAACTATCGCTTGGCAACCAAAGTCGCCCCCCACGTGAACAAGATTCGCTATAACCCGGGCCACTTGTACCACCATGAAAAGACCAAGTCATGGCAGGAGAAGGTCACTTTCCTGGCTTCCGTGGCTCGCGAGCACGACTGTGCCCTGCGCGTGGGCGTGAACTGTGGCAGCGTGGATCCTGACAAGAAGAACAAATTCGACGCGCACGACACGATTACACCGATGATCGAAAGCGCCAGCGAACATTGCCAACTGCTGGACGAGCTGGGTTTTGACCGTTATGTAGTATCGCTGAAAGACAGCGACCCAACCAAAGTGGTGGAGATCAACCAGCGTTTTGCCGCTGTTCGGCCCGACGTGCCACTGCATTTGGGGGTAACCGAAGCCGGATTGCCTCCCGACGGCATCATCAAGACCCGCATTGCGTTTGAGCAATTGATCGGACGCGGCATTGGCGACACTATTCGTGTCTCGCTGACCGTGCCCAATTCTCGCAAACCCGACGAGATTGCCGCCGGACGTGAGATCATCGACGATATTTACGCCGGACGACTGCGCAGCGTTGTGGCCCTGAATCCCAAAGCGCTGAACATCATCTCGTGCCCGAGTTGCTCGCGTGTCGAGAACGAAGAATTTGTCGAGTTGGCACAAAAAGTCAAGGAAATGACACGCTACGCCCAGGACTATGCAATTACGATAGCGGTAATGGGTTGCCGCGTGAACGGACCTGGTGAGACGGACGAAGCCGACCTGGGACTGTGGTGCGGTCCAACACGTGTGAATCTCAAGCGCGGCGGCGAGCCCTTAGGGGCTTTCACTTACGAAGAAATTTTGCCGCGGCTCAAGTCGGAACTGGACCAACTGATCAGTCTACGCGGTAGCTGAGTGTCGCCTTTCGCTCCGCGAAAGGAACTAAATGACCACAGATACCTTATTCATCAAGTAAATGTCGCGCACGAGATGAAATTACCAGCTGAGAAATTTATGGCATTGAAATTGTGCGGACAATTGGCACTCGCCCTGGCGATGGTAGCCAGTTGGGCCATTCCATTTGCCAACGCACAACCGACACCCGATGCAGCCGCGCAACCCGCGTCCGTGCCAATCACCGAACCGTTGGTCGCGCGGGTTGAAATGCGATTGACGCTAGGCGAAAAGGTGATCGATACGATTGAAAAGGGGGACCTGCTGACGGTCGTCTCAGAGCGCGAGGATGCCTACGTCATTCGCACCTTTAATGGCCACAAAGGGGCAGTGGATAAAGCCAACGCGGTTAAGCTGGCCGAGTCGATCGACATCTACAACGAATTGATCAAGGACAGCGACAAAGAGGGACGCTTGTACACCATGCGGGCCAGCGCCTGGTGGGCGTTGGGTGAGCATGACAAGGCGCTGGCCGATTATAACCAGGCGATTGAACTCGGTTACAAAGAGTCGCATGCGTTTGCCAGTCGTGGCATCTTTCAAGCAGCCACGGGACATCATAAGGAAGCCGTCTCGGATTTTAGTGCAGCCCTGGAAAAGGATGCCAAAGACGCCGCCTCGATGATCAATCGCGCGGCAGCTTATATGGCGCTGGGTGAAGCCGAAAAAGCGGTCGAAGATTATACCTCGGCCCTGAAACTGGATGCCAAGAACAGCATCTTGTTGCAGCAGCGAGCGATTGCCCGCAAAGCGGCCGGTAAACTCGAGGAAGCCTTGGCCGACTACGACGCCGCGATTGAGATTGAACCTAAAGATGTCGGCGCGTGGATGGGACGTGGCTTAGTCTACTTTCAAATGGGCAAGCACGCCGGCGCGATCGAGAACTTTACGCACGTCATTAGCCAGGCTCCGCAGACGGCCACGGCCTATAACAATCGCGGCTACAACTACCAGCAACTTGGTAAATGGCGCGAAGCCTTGGACGATTACAATAAAGCGCTCGAACTGGCCCCGAAGTACGGCCTGGCACTGCAAAATAAAGCCTGGCTGCTGGTCCTGAGCGGCGAAAAATCGCTGCGTGATGCCCCGGGTGCCGTCGCCGCCGCCGAAGCCGCTTGCCAACTGACCGGGTTCGAGAACGTCAACGACTTGCTGGCTCTAGCTGCAGCCCTGGCGGCCGATGGCCAGTTCGATAAAGCGATCGGCTGGCAAGAAAAGGTCATCAAGCTGCTGCCGGAGGCCGATAGCGGCTTCGCCAAAAAAATTCTCGAACGCTATCAACGCAAAGAACCCTTCGATCCCAAAGACTTGGGCCCCTAAACGCCCAGATTGCATTGAACAGGCGGCGGCGAACGGGTACAAGCCAAGTGGTTGGAGTGGGCGCGGATAAAGAAGTTCGGCCTGCGCGGGCCTCAGGACTACCGATGAAACCTGGGTTTGAATAGGATATCGAGACGTTCAATGTAGCTCGACCAGTTCATTTCCAGGACGCAACGTGGCGGCGGTGGCACACCAATCAGTCGATAAACCGGTAGTCGGCGGCAACGAGCCGCGCGTCGAGCTGACGCCGTTGCAGCGTTTGACTGGCCAGTCGATCACACTGCTGGCCAGATTCTTCAGCGGCTTTACCGTGCGCTGGATCGACTGCCAGCCGGATATGTGCCAGCGAGTCTATTTCGCCAACCATACCAGCCATTTGGACGCTGTAGTGCTCTGGTCGGCTCTACCGCGTGAGTTGCGCAAACTAACCCGCCCAGTCGCCGCTCAAGATTATTGGGCCAAGACGCGTTGGCGCCGTTTCCTGGCTAGCTCGTTTAATGCTCTGCTGATCGATCGTCGCGAGATCAAAGTGCATCAGAGCCCGGTTGAGTCCATGCTCAAGGAAATCGGCAACACATACTCCCTGATCGTCTTTCCGGAAGGCAGCCGAGCCGAAGACGGTGAGATGGGACAGTTTAAGAGCGGTCTGTATTATCTAGCCAAGAAACGCCCTGACTTGGAACTGGTGCCCGTCTATATGGACAACATGAATCGCATTCTGCCGCGCGGCGAGTTCTTGCCGGTACCGTTGCTCAGCAGCATCACGATCGGAGCCCCGATCTGGCTGGAGAGCGGCGAGGCAAAAAGCGATTTCCTGACCCGAGCGCGCGAATCGGTCCGCGCTTTGAAAGATCGGTGACGCATGGCCGATTTTCAAACTAACATTCTGCTGGGCACCGTACTAGTTACGCTCGGTATCGCTTCGCTGATCGGTCGCTGGCTGCGCAAACAACCTAGCGAATCGATCAACCCGGCCCTGGTGCGGCGTTTTCGCCAACGACTGAACGCCTGGTGGTTGATGTGCGCCATCATGGTGTTCGGATTGCTGCTCTCGCGCGTTGGTACAGTTATCTTATTCGGGCTGGTCTCCTTCTGGGCACTGCGCGAGTTTATCACGATGACGCCCACGCGCCGCGGTGACCATCGCGCGTTGTTCTGGGCGCTGGTGTTTTTTACACCGCTGCAGTACATCCTAATCGCCATCGGCACCGTACACATTCCGGGCCGAGCCGCGGCGATGGATTTATATGGTCTGTACAGCATCATGATCCCGGTCTATGCGTCGCTGTTCCTGCCGGCGCGTATCGCGATGGCTGGTGACCACAAGCGATTCCTGGAACGCACCGCTCAGATTCAGACCGGCCTGTTGATCTGTGTCTATTCGCTCTCATATGCACCCGCCCTGCTTTATCTGCCGCTGAAGGACAGTTTCGGCGAGCCCTGGCAACGCAGCCAGGCCGGATTGCTGATCTTCTTCGTGCTCGTCTCCCAACTGTCGGAAGTCTTTCAGTGGACATGGGGTCAGATCGCCGGCAAACGACTGATCGCGAAAGATATCAGTACCAGTCGAACATGGGAGGGTTTTCTCGGCGGCACGCTTTCCACCGGACTAGTCGGGGCCATGTTATGGTGGGTGACACCCTTTCAGGTTTGGGAAGCAGCCTGTATGTCGATGGTCATCGCGGTGATGGGCATGTTCGGCGGATTGACCATGAGTGCCATCAAACGCGATCGCGGTGTCAATGACTACGGTACCTTGGTCATGGGTCACGCCGGTGTGCTCGATCGCATCGACACGATCTGCTTCGCCGCGCCAGTCTTCTACCATCTGACCCGCTTTTTCTTTTCCTAAACCACTCAACACGTCCGGCCATACCTTGATCATCGATACTCATGCCCACCTAACCGATGAATCGTTGAGCGGGCAATTGGAGAGCGTACTGACGGAGGCCCAGGGAGTGGGAGTCACCGGTGTGCTGGCCGTAGCCACGAATCTGGCTACGTCGCATGCCTGCTTAGAACTAGCACAAAAATATGCTGGTGTCCGAGCCAGCGTTGGCATTCATCCCAATTACTGTGCCGAAGCGCAGCCGGACGATTTTGCAGCGATCAGTCAGTTGGCGGACCAACCACGCGTGGCGGCTATCGGCGAAACAGGACTCGACCGGCATTGGGATGATTCGCCCTGGGACATGCAGGTGGCCAGTTTTCGTCAGCACATCGCGCTGGCGCGACACGTCTCGCGACCGCTGATCATCCATACGCGTGACTGCGCCGAGGAGACCCTGGAACTATTGCGCAGCGAGACTCGGGCTGGCGGTGCGTTTCGCGCGGTGATGCATTCGTTCACCGGACCACAAGCCGTGGCCGACGGCTGCCTGGAATTAGGATTGTATATCAGCTTCGCCGGTATGCTGACCTACAAGAACGCAGCCGACCTGCGCGCCATCGCTCAAACGATACCAGCCGATCGCGTGTTGGTGGAAACCGACTGCCCCTATCTCACACCTCATCCCTTTCGCGGACAACGTCCCAATCGACCGGCGCTGGTGGTCCACACGCTGGCTTGCCTAGCCGAAGTGCGCGGAGTGAGCGTGGCCGAACTGGCCGCACAAACCAGTCGTAACGCGCAGCAATTGTTTGGCGCGTGGTAATGGCCGGATTGATGGGTCAGATTGGTAGAAGCGGAACGGCGCAAGCCGTCCGGTATATCCCGGTAGTTATAGAAACCGGAGGGCTTGCGCCCAACCGCTACAAATGCCGGGTTTCACGAGCAAAAATGCTTCACAGCGTTGGAGTCAGGGGGGAGTTGGGGGACGAGTCGCGGAGCGACACGTCTACAGGGCATAATTGGCACGGGTTACCGGGGAATTTCGTCCCAAAGCGGCTGAAAGCGCGACCAGGGGAGTGCTTTGCCCTGGGGGTTTGATTTAGATAGAGGAGAACGCGCGGGCGGGTTGTTGCCCCTCATGAAAGCGGCATGGCGCCAGCCCTCTGGTGACTTTACCGGAGGGCTGGCGGCCTGCCGCTTCAGACGCGTGATTTGCCACCTATAGCTGAATTCTTCGATGCGCACGATCTATCTCGACTACAACACCAGCACTCCTATCGCCGGCAGCGTACGCGATGCGATGCTGCCATTTTTGAGTGAGTTTTACGCACACCCTTCTAACTCACACTGGCAAGGCCGGGCGGTTCAAGAAGCGATCGAAGATTCGCGCTCCCATTTGGGCTCGCTCCTGGGTTGTCATCCCTCCGAACTGGTTTTCACCAGTGGCGGGACCGAGAGCGTCAACCTGGCCATCATCGGAGTGGCCCGGGCAGTGGCCATCCAAGAACCTGACTTGATTCCCCACATGATCACTTCCAGCCTGGAGCATCCGTGCGTATTGCGATGTGCGGATGAACTAGAGGCCCGCGGTTGGCAGGTCACTTTTATTGGCAGCGATGCGCAAGGCATCGTGCGTTTGGAAGAGTTGGAAGATGCCATGCGTGAAAACACACGCCTGGTCAGTCTGATTCATGCCAGTCACTTGCTGGGCACGATCCAGCCGATCGCCAGCGTAGCCGAATTGTGCCAAGAGCATCGAGCCTTGTTGCATGTGGATGCCGCACAAACGGTGGGCAAAATTCCGGTCAATGTTGACGAGTTGGGTATCGATTTGCTAAGTCTGAGTGGGCATAAGTTTTATGCTCCCAAGGGCATTGGTGCCCTGTACGTACGCATGGGTGTGACCATCCAGCCGATTTTATTTGGCGAAGGCAACGAAGGTGGTCTACGACCCGGCACAGAGAATATTTCGCATATCGCGGCACTCGGACAAGCCGCCAAGTTGGTCGGGCAAGGTATGGAACTTGCCAGCGATCGTTTGAGCGAACTACGCGACCGATTTCACACTCAACTGGAACAACTGCTGGCGACACCCTTGCTGATCCATGGTGCTCGCGCGCCGCGTTTACCGCATTGCTTGAGCTTTGAATTGCCTGGCATGGAAGCGGCGGCCCTTGAGCAGCGCATTCCTGAGATCTGCTTGATGCCCGCACCAACGGGCTCGTATCGCCACGGTCGTGGTCGCGTTTGTTCTACTTATGCCTCGATCGGCTTATCCGCTGATGAAGCCTCACGAACACTGCGGGTCAGTTTCGGATGGAACACCACGGAGGAAGAGGTCGACCGAGCCTGCCAATTGATCGCCGCCGCCTATGAAGGTCTGGCGCCCTGATCTAAGCAAGATGTAGGCTGATCTAAACAGAGCCCCTTTTGTTGTTGGCCAAAGGCCATGTTCTTCGTAACCAAGTTGGACAGCGCCACTTTGAATCAGCCACTGGGCGTTAGCCTCGGTTTTTCAGCGTAAACCGTGGCTAACGCCAATACGGCTAGTATCTAAGAAATAGCAGCGAATCACTGTGAATTCGATTCAAAGTGGCGCTGTCCAGCTAGGGCAACGCCCTAGGTACGCCGGAGCGTCATGTGTCCCAATTGGCCAACGGCCATATACAAACGCATCCAACCCAAAAGATCATTGCATAAGGGCTGACGGAAGCATATGGGCTTTCATCAAAAACAATCGGGGCTGTACCAAGAACCAAGAACCAAGAACTAGGAATTTAGAAGTGTGGTTTGTTCTGAGAGAAATCAGTCTGAGAGATTAAGGGCGGCGAGTGGTGAGCCACACTACCACTCGCCGCGACGTTCATAGCCTGAAGGCTATTTCTTCTTGGCGGCCTTCTTCTTAGCTGCCTTTGCTGGTGCTGCTTTAGCCTTCTTTGCTGCGGCTTTCTTTGCCATCGTAAAACCTTTCACGATCTAGAGACTCCTCGAACCTATGCTCGCGCGAGCATTCCATGGACGCTGAATATAGAGTGATGGTGAAATGGAATCGAGTGGAGAATGTCAATCGCAACAAATTTTTTTTCTAATTTTTTGCTAGTCGCACCTTTGGCGAAAGTGGC
>JADLDX010000402.1 GCA_020846515.1 Pirellulaceae bacterium | reverse complement strand
GGACTGCAGCCATATCCAAGCGGTGGGTTTCACCAACAGAGGAGTCCATGCTGTCCACCGTCTGGCGACGGATGGCGACGGATGGCTACGGAGCGATGGCTACGCAGCGGTGGCTACGTCTTCCAGCGCTTAGCGTTTCGACTGAGCGAACTCATGCCGTAGATCGCGTTTGAGACTGCGCGGCGTAATCATGTGGGCCATGTGTACTTCTAGTTGCCCTAACTCGACTTCCAGCCAATGGTCCAAGATCTCAAGGCCCTGACTGGGCAATCGATCGGACAGCCAATCCCAAGAACGATTGGCCGATGTGGTGGCTGAGGCGCTGGAATTGTTGGCTTCAAAGTTGGTCATAACAGTGCGCCTTATGGTTTGCCTGGGCCGAACTGACTGGACAAGTATCAAAATGGGCGACTCCAAACTTTGGACGCTTGTGATGCTTGCCAGGTTCAGTCCAATAATCGCAATTCTGGTGCCGAATTCGTCTTGGCTTGCCCTGGCTTAACCCATTGCCTGTCCTTTTACCCGAAAAACGCAAGCAAAATGTCACATGCTCCGTCAGGGAAATTTTTTCTACCTGGTGGCTTTAGGCAACCGACTGCCAAAAAATCTTGCAACATCGCGACAGAATACGATGCATTTTGAGATCATCGCCCGATTTTGGCCGTGGCAGCATACATGCCTTCAACTACCCACCGGACGTTGCACTAACGACGCGACCGAGGCCGCTTTGCGCTTTGCAATGGCCAGTGTTTTGTGCGATATTACAGGCAACCCACATCCGATGAAGAACGGTATCTTTCCCACTCCAACCTGTGGCTCGCCATGAATATACGACTGGTCACTCAGTTCTTCCTGTCTGTTTGCTTCTGCACAATGACCGAGCGTTTGGTCTGCGGGTTCACCCCGGCGGAACCGAACGAACCTGCCAAGGGTGGGCAGAAGCAGCTGGTCCTGCATTTGGACTTCAACGCTGAGGCCAGCCCGCTGCCGGCGTCTGCCAGTCTGGCACTAGGAGCCAAGATCGAAGAGATCGGGCCGACCAGTGAAGGCTTTTTGGGGCTCCCCCAACGCAATCCAGCTCTCCGGCTGGACGGTCAAGGCGCCCACGTTCGTATCGCTGATGATGCAGAGGCTGAAGCTAGTCCTTTGGACTTCACGCTTGAGGACGCTATCACACTGGAAGCTTGGGTACGACTGGATCGCTTAGGGGCCGGTGCCAATGTCTATGTCATTGGCAAAGGACGAACTTATGAAACCCAACGTCTCGAGAATCAAAATTACGCGTTGCGCTTGACCGGTGCCGCTGGTGAAGCGCGACCGAGTTTTTTGTTCGCCACAAAACCAGCAGTCGATGGTGAATCGCAGTATCATCGCTGGACCGCTGAACGAGGGTTTGTGCCCGATGGGCTGTGGCACCATATTGCCATCGGCTATCGCTTCGGTACACCGGAAAGTATTGTCGGCGTTGTTGATGGAGAAAAGGTCAAGGGCAAGTGGGACATGGCGGGCAGTTCGAAAGCAGCGCCCATCATGGACAACGATGCGGTCTGGATCGGCTCGGCCCGGGCAGGCGACAAAGGCAACTCGCTGGCAGGGGCCATCGACGATGTCATGATCCATCGCGAAATTGTCCCCATTTCAATTTTGTCACAGCGTCGTCAGCCTGTGACCAGACCGCCCGACTTCCCGACCCAACATACTGACACTCAGGTCACCATTACCTTGCATCCCGGTCTGAGCAGTCACAGCGCGTGGCCGGCTCAGGCACCGCCGGCTGAGTATGCATGGACCAGCAGCCACCTGGCAGTTCATCGATTGCCGCTCCGTTACATAACGGGCGGCATTCGTCAGCAATGGCGAGGTCCGTTGCTGTTGCGAGCGCACAGTCGGATTGAATTGCCGGCTGGCGAAATGACTTGGTTAGTGCGCAGTCCTGGCCTTTCACGTCTGTGGATTGATGGTCAGGTTGTCATGACCACGCCAGCGCACCGGTTGTTCCCTGACGCTCACCAACCCTTTGAAGTTTACGAAGCTGATCATCCTTGGTTGCGAGTGCCACGCGCTGGAGATACAGAAAAACGTGCCACGTTAACGTTAAGCGCCGGCAAACATGAGATCGTGCTGGAGCAAATTGTCGGTGCCAAGAACATTCGCTGCGAGACCGGGGATACGACCGTCGCAGTGAGACGAGGCGATGAGCTGTTTACGCTGCTGGGTCCTGTGCCATTTGAAGTACCACTGTCCGATGAAGGTTGGACAAGTTTTGAAACAGCGCTCGAAAGTCAGATGGCGGCTGCTGATCGCCAATTGCGTCGCCAAGCATCCGCCGAAGAAGATGCGTTCTGGCAGCGTCGTCATGAATTGGCACGAGCCGAGCTATCGACGCACCCTTCGATTACCCCACCAGCCAGTACGGCTGGATTGAACGAGGCAAGTGATCAAGCTGGGCTCATCGATCGCTTTATCAATGCCGATCTGGCTGGACGAGTTGAGCCAGAACAATTGCAATCGTTCAACACATTGGCGAGCGACTCCATTTTCCTTCGCCGATTGTATCTAGATACAGTCGGAGTCTTGCCCAGTGCCGAACAGACACGTCAGTTCCTGGCTGACCAGGCACCGAACAAACGACAAGTACTGATCGATCGTCTGCTAGCCGATAATCGTTGGGCCGATCACTGGACCAGTTACTGGCAAGACGTTTTGGCTGAGAACCCAAGCATTCTTAAGCCAACGCTGAATAACACTGGACCGTTCCGTTGGTGGATTCACGATGCGTTTGTCGAGAACAAACCGATGGATCGTTTCGTGACCGAACTCATCCGGATGGAAGGCGACCGACTGGGCGGTGGCGCGGCTGGTTTCTCGATGGCGTCGGAGAACGACGTACCGATGGCGGCCAAAGCGCACATCCTCACGGCCGCGTTCTTAGGTGTCGAAATGAAATGTGCGCGTTGCCACGATGCACCATTTCATCCTTGGACACAAAAGGAATTGTTTGGACTGGCTGCCATGCTGGACAATAAACCGATCAAGGTCCCCGCCTCCAGCAGCGTGCCCAAAGAGTTCTTCGAGCGCAAGCAGGGCGCTGCCCCGATGTCCTTGTCGATCTTTCCTGGCGACGAAATCGCGCCGCAATGGCCGTTTGATGATTTGAACGCAGATGCACCCGCCGATGAAATGTTAGGACGCGATAACCCTTCGCGTGAACGCCTGGCCGCTTATATCACTTCGCCCAAGAACACACGCTTCACCGAGGTCATGGTTAACCGCTTGTGGCAACGCGTGATGGGCTGGGGGATGATCACGCATTTGGGTGATTGGCATCAACAAGATCCGCGTCACCCCGAGCTGCTGAAACATCTCGCGCGTGAGTTTGTCGCCAACGGCTATGACTACAAGCATGTGGCTCGGTTGATTTTCAATTCGCACGCTTACCAACGCGTGGCCATCGATGGTCATCAAGCCAAGGCCGCTGTAGCCTTTGCATCTCCGTGGATTCGTCGCCTGACGGCCGAACAAGTGGTCGATTCGCTGCACGAATTGGCCGGCCTGCCGCTGGGGACCGAAGAGATCACCTTTGATCCATCCACGCAACAGAACATTGAATCGTTTTTGAATTTGGGCGAAGCACGTCGCGCTTGGCAATTGACTTCGTTGTCCAACGAACGCGATCGTCCAAGCCTCTCCCTGCCCAAAGCCGCTCTGGTTGTCGAGTGTCTGGAAGCGTTCGGATGGCGTGGTGCGCGACAAGAGCCGGTCAGTCATCGCGAGACAGATGCCAACATGGTGCAGCCAGGCGTTATTGCCAACAGCGCCTTGAGCGTGCGACTATCGCGCATGTCTGAAGAGTCCTACTTTACGCA
This sequence comes from Pirellulaceae bacterium, assembly GCA_020846515.1. Lineage (GTDB taxonomy): Bacteria > Planctomycetota > Planctomycetia > Pirellulales > Pirellulaceae > Aureliella. The sequence goes on along the minus strand of JADLDX010000402.1, from coordinate 1,470 downwards.
ACTGGCTTTGCAGACCAAAACGCCCGCAGAGTTCGTGACTTCCGCATTTGAACAAGTCCTCTCGCGTGAACCCAGCCAAGACGAGCTGCAAAGTTTCGTCGACCTGATCCAGGACGGCTGGAACGATCGCATCGTTTCACTGGCCATTCCACCATCCCAGCCCAAACCCCATCGTGGCTTTGTCACCTGGGCCAACCACTTCGACATTCGTGCCAACCAATTGATGCGCGATATCGAACGCGAACTGGCCGCCGGCCCTGCCCCATCGGCTCGGCTAAAGACCGCCTGGCGCGAGCAGGCTGAAGATGCCATATGGGCCTTGATGAATACCCCCGAATTCCAGTTTGTACCTTAGCAGACTTCAGGCGTCAGACTACAGGCTTTGGGCTTCGAGCTTCGAGTTTCACACTTCCAACTTCCAAATTTGAACTTCAAACCATGTATCGTCGACGATTTGTGCAACGTAGCGCGGCGGCAATGGCTGCGGCGGGTTTGGTCGGTCAACTGACTGGCAATGGCCAGCTGCTAGCCAATGCGGACCAAGCCGCCAATCCCAACGACTTTCCGCCAAGTGGTTCGGCGGAACATTGTATTTTCATTTGGCTGGGCGGCGGAATGTCTCAAGTCGATTCGTTCGACCCCAAGGCGCGCGGCTCTTCGAAAGAGCGCAAGCCGGGTACGGACTACGATACGATCGAGACGGCGGTATCAGGTGTGCGGATCACCGAACATTTGCGACGCACGGCGGCGCGGATGGATCGCGTCACCGCCATTCGTACCGTGCATCATGAAATGATCGATGAGCATGCCGCAGCCGTTTATTGGGTGCACGTCGGCCGACCGGTTAGCGGCACAGTGCAGTATCCATCAATTGGTTCGGCGGTAGCGCATCAACTGGGCGCCACCGATGACGCGGCTCCTCCCTACGTAGTCATTGGCTATCCGAATATCACGCGTGGTCCCGGCTTCCTGGGACCCAAGCATGGTTACTTGTACCTGACCGATCTGAAACAAGGTCCCCGAGGGCTCAGCCGACCTGACTTTCTCACGCAGACCCGTCAAGACCGACGCATGGAGCTGCTGTCGAAACTGCGTCAGTCGGGACTGGAGCGACTGGGTGGAGCCAAAGAAGTTGAAGAGTATGATGCGGCGTTGAGTGAGAATCTACGCCTGGCCGGCAACTCGTTCTTGCCCGTGTTTGACTTGGATCAAGAGTCGGCGGCCACGCGCGAGTTGTATGGTAGTGAGTTTGGTCAACGTTGTTTATTGGCCAGACGCTTGACTCAACGCGGCGTGCGTTTCGTCGAAGTGGCGCACAACCTGAACTTCGTGAACGGAACCGGTTGGGATACTCATAAGGAAGGCCAACAAACGCAATGGATACTGTTGCAAGAGTTGGATCAGGCCGTCGCCGCGCTAATCGATGATCTGGAGGCTTGTGGTCGACTGGACAAAACATTGATCGCCATC
>JADLDX010000401.1 GCA_020846515.1 Pirellulaceae bacterium | reverse complement strand
GCTGGTGGGCTCAAGCCAGCGCAATCGCAAGTGCCTGGCGATCTGCCTGACGAACCACCCATCAGTAGTGCGTTAACGGCCGTGGCTATGCGTGGCCTGCTGGTCGCGGATACTAATTTGCGCTTTCGTCCACTGGACTTGATCACACGTGGCGAGCTAGCATCGGCCGTGGCCCGAAGTACCCATTTGCACTGGGCATCACCTCAGCAGACGATGATCAGCGATGTGGATGAAACAACTCCACTGGGCGAAGAGATTTACATGTGTGTGGCTGCTGGCTACATCGCAGTGGGCAACCAGGCAGCTTTTCGAACTGAGGAAGTTGCCAGTGCGCAGCAGGTTGCCCATGCGCTGCGAAAATTGGCGATGCAAGATCGAGATGCAATCGAGAATGAGCTTGAGAAAGAACTTGCCGGTCTTGAAGCCGAGCACACGTTAGGAGTCCAACGAAAAGTGGTTGGTCTCTTGCTGCATCGCATCCTACGGTTGCCAGGTCTCGAGCCGCGTTAGCGACTCGGACTCTTGCGGACGAATCCCAATCAGATTTGAAGCGCTGGACACCGGTTACATTTTTTTACGTGGAATGACCTGCGACAGTCCGCCATCGACATGGATCACCTCGCCGGTTGTCCAGTCGTTAGCTGGATCCAGTAGCCAAGCGATAGCCGACGCAATGTGCTCGGGCGAACCAAGTCTACCCAGGGCATGCATATCTGTCGAAGCCGCGCAGTTGGTTGGGTTGTCCCAAATACGTTTTGTCATTTCCGTGCGTGTGAGTCCGGGGCTGACAACATTGAATCGGATGTTGTTGCTGGCATAGGTCGCAGCGGCTGAGCGTGCCAGGCCAATAATCCCGGCTTTGGCTGCCGAGATGGCTTCATGATTCTGCAAACCGATATCAGCGGCCGCCGATGAGAGCAAAACAACCGAGCCACCAGATTTGCGGAGTAAGCTACCAGCCACACGTACGGTAGCAAAAGCAGTGAACAGATTGGTTTCGATCGTCTCTCGAAACTCCTGATCTGACGTACCATGGGCTGGCTTAAGGATCAATGATCCAATGCAGTTCACCATGCCGGTCAAGGGATCGTCCTGCACTGCCCCATCGATCGCCGCCTTGAGTTGATCGCTACTAGAAAAATCTTGCAGAGTGCAGACCTGTGCCTGGTGGCCCAGACGCTGCTGAAGTTCCATTAGTTTTTCTCCATTTCTGCCAAGAAGCAAAACGCGTTGGCCGCTGGCAATCAGTCGGCTTGCCAATGAACTTCCAATTGTGCCAGTAGCACCCAGTACTGCAATCGTTCCCATATCACCTCCGAAAAAAGTTATCCGTCAACATGTTATAGGGGCTCGTCAAGGGACCCGGGCATAGGACCAACAGGAGTCGACGCTGTCCCACGGGAAACGTGAAAGGCGAGTGTCAACGGATTCAAACGTCGTCACCCCGAGCGAAACTTGGCACTCGAAACAAAGGCAAAAATCTTTTGCCCTTTGAAACTCCAGCACAAATGAAAAAAAATTCCGTGGTTGCTCTTGACGCCTTCCTATCATACGTGTGAGCCCCAACCGAGCTCAGCCTGCCGGCGGCTGATTCAGATGGCGACTCAAAACCCTATATGGCGTTGGAGCTGTGGAGCTCTGACATGTGATGCAAGCAATTGAACAGTAGCAGGAATGGTTGGTGTTCGTCCAAAGTCAGTCACTGGTATCCGTCGTGATACGTGCTGATTGCGAATACTTGTGCCTGCTTGAGACTAACGGGAGTTTGAAAGATGAAGAGCTTTTTGTTTTCGATGATGGCTTTGGTTTGTGCAGTTGGAAGCGTCCAAGTAGCTGTGGCTGACGATACAGCGAGCAAGACGGTCGTAGAGATCGCTGCGGGCAACAAAGATTTTTCGACGCTAGTCGCCGCCGTGAAGGCAGCTGGTCTGGCCGAGACACTCAGTGGCAAAGGCCCATTCACCGTCTTCGCACCGACCAACGCAGCTTTTGAAAAGTTGCCTAAGGGAACGGTAGAGAGCCTGCTCAAGCCAGAGAACAAGAAGAAGCTGGTAGCGATCCTGACCTATCACGTTGTAGCTGGCAAGGTCATGGCCGCCGACGTGGTCAAGCTGGATAAGGCCAAGACCGTTCAAGGTCAAGAAGTCAAGATTGTCGCTGGCAAGGACGGCGTCAAGGTAGATAACGCCTCAGTTGTCAAGACTGACATCGTTGGCTCCAACGGCGTGATCCACGTCATCGACACGGTCATCCTGCCGAAGGAGTAATCTTCCCTAACGGACGCCTGCTGAGGGGTCAGAGATAGGGACGATTTTCACATCTAGTGCTCCACTCGCCCGCCGTGCCCTTTGTGCTCGGCGGGCGTTGGGCGTTGGATGTGAGTTCAAGGTTGGCCAACTGTTGCAAGGCGTGCAACCCAGCGAAACTCTGAAAGATCGACGCCTACTTGGCTTTTGACTTGCCTGGCCAGAAACTGATCCAAGATGAGTTGCTGGTGCTGTCACTCACGTTCTCAGTTGGTTCGACCACGCCGTTGTTGCACAGAGCGCTTGCCATCTGCTGCATCGCCAAGGTGATGGCTGCTTTCGGCGCATGCTCCAGCAGTGGCACACCATTGTTGCGGACTTCCACCATCGTGCGGTAGTCGTTAGGTATCTGGGCAAAGATATCGCGACCGATTGTTTCGCGCGCCTTCTTCAGCTTGATCTGACCGCTTTCCAAGCCAACGCGATTGACCACGATCTTCAGCTTGTCTCGCAGGCCTTCGATCTCGTCAAACGACATCTGCAGCCGCACCAGGTTGCGCAAACATGGCAAATCTAGTTGGACCACGACCAGCACATCGTTGGCGAACTCGATAGCCGACAGGTCAGTCTCCGTGTATCCTTTAGACAGGTCGATGACAATATGCGAAAAGGTAGCCTTTAGCAGACCAAATACGCGTCGAAGGGAATCAGGATTGATGAGACGAACGTCCTGAAGCTGCACTGGTCGCGGCAACAGATACAATCCAGAGCTGTGTTTGGTCAATGACCGCTTCAGCAGTTGGAAGTCCAAACGGGCAACGTTCTGGGTGACATCTATTAGGCTGTAGTCTGGTATCGTGTCCAGAAAAACATCGGCATCGCCCACGGCGAGGTCCAAATCGACCAGGGCGACTGTATTGGCGGGATTGGCTGCCAGAATACAACCCAGGTTGACTGCGACGCTGGTACAACCAACACCACCCGAAGCGCCGGCCACGGCGATAATTCGCGAGGCACGATTCTTACCGTCGGCGCCGCCGAATTTGGTCTGACTGATGCGGCCTAAAGCGCCCATCAGTTCTTCCAAGCTCACGGGCAACGTCAGGAACTCTTTCGCTCCAGCACGCATCGCCTTCAATATGCGCTGTCCATCGGCGCTGCCACTAACCGCTAGCAGCGCGCAATCTGGCGCTTCGGTCCGCATCTTTTCCAGCAGACTGATGGCCTTGTCCGGGTCGGAATCCAAGCAGATGACGCCCACGTCAGGATTTGACTGGGCTACAACATCTGGGAAGAACTCGTAACGTGAGCATTCTGCTTCCAGCCAGACAATCTCCATTCCCAGGAGCATTGTCTTGAGCTTCTCACGCGAGTCGTCACGAGGATCGACGATTGCTAATCGTAGTACGTTACTCATGCGTGCGTCGTTTTCCCTTGATAACGTCTCGAGACTACCGTAGTCGCGAACGATGGGCGGTGCTCAAGCCACTTCTACCAACTGAGGGTCAGTATCGGACTTAGCGGACGACTGGTGCATAAAACTGTCGACTAGCCGTATTTCCGGACTGAACGTTAGCACCTGCTCCGGGCTGGGCTAACTTAGGTGCATTGGGCCCCATGCTCATTGCTGAAGGAGTGGGTATTGAGTTCGTGTTGTCGAACGCTGGTGCAGCTGTTGGCATACCCACTGGCACACCAGTTGAGGCCCCGCCACCGTTGCCACCGATCATGCCTGACTGTACGCCGGCTCCAGGTTGAGCGCCAAGCGGTGTCTCCATGTAGCCCTTCCAGTAGAGTTCCACATCCGTTGGGCTGACCGTATTTAGGCCGGGTCCACCGGCTGGTACTTCGCAAGGATCCATCGCTCCGGCAAAGTTTGGCGTGACTGTGATTAGCAGTTCGACTTCGTTCTGCAGTTCGCGATTGCTGCGGAAGAACGTACCCAGGTAGGGCAGATCACCGAAGAAAGGCAAACCGGTATTGATCGATTCAGTACGCATCTGCAGCAAACCACCCAGGGCGAGCGTTTGCCCGGCTTGCAACTCGACGCCAGTTTCCAGGAAGCGACTACGCAGGCCAGGTACGCTGATACCTTGCAACGTTACACTTCGCGTTGGATCGATTTCGCTAACATAGGGTCGTACTTCCAACCAGATGCGGCCTTCGCCGCGTACTTTGGCGACCATGTCAACGCGAGTACCATATTCACGATACTGAATGGCAACTTGTCCAAGTCCGGCTGGTACGACGATCGGTATTTCACCACCTGCATTAAAGCTGGCTGGACGACCGTCCACGGCAGTAATGGTTGGGTTAGCTAAGACCTTTACTAAATTGTTTTGACGGAGTGCTCGAACAACTCCTAGAAACGTGGTGCTGTTTTGAACCACGCCAACTTTGAATGTTTCGCCGCCGCTAGTTGCCAGGCCAGCCGCGCTGGAAGATGCTGACAGCAGACCGGAGACCGATTGAGTCACTGCGTCATTGCCATTGATAACACCCCAGTCGATGCCTAGTTCACGCAACTTCGTACGCGAGACTTCCATGATCTGGGTTTCAAGTTGTACTGTATGTACACCCAGCACGTTCACCTGATCGATGACTGTGGGGAAGTAAAGTTCAGCGATGCTGACGACTTGCTCTACATGCTCATCACTGGTAACCACACCAGCCACGATACAGCCTTGTTGAACCGGCGTCACTCGCAAATTGGCCGATGGAAAGTGTTGTCGAAGGATAGCTTCTAGCTCTCGGGCATCACCGATGACCATGACTTCGATTGTGTGAATCGAGTCATCGCCGGCCAGGAGGTCGAGAGTCGTGATCCCTGGCTGCAGAGCCGAAATCTGAAGGCGGTTGCCACCTTCTAATGGCATGACCTGAAGAATATTGGGATTTTGAATCCGAACGCGTTGGAACGGTTTGTCCGTCGAGATTTCTCGACTAGTGCTGACAACCATGCGTACGTTCTGATGATTGTCCACGGACACCATCCGCACAGCATCGGGACTGGGACCAACGTTCAATGGTTGGGACTGCTGAGCACTTATGGAGCTCAGCGTCGACAAACCCAGCGAACAGCCCAGCAAAGCGGCGATCGACAAACGAGCGAGTCGTTTGAAAATGCTGGCGACAACCATCGGGTCACATCCTTGTTTTGGCTCGGTTTTGCGCGCAACAATCAACCGCCATCCTTGGCTTCGACTGTTACAACCAATGTCTCTTGTTATCGACTAATTTGGTCGGCCACAGTAAGAAAAGAAACGTAGTCTGTGACCGACCTATGCGTTAAGAACTTTTACAGGGCGTCATCTGTTCACAGTCCTGTCAACGGTGGACGCGGAGGCGTCTTCGCTGAGCCCGACTTCGCACTCGATGCACTTGATCCATTGGGCACTTGGGGAACTGACTGATTCTCATTCTCTTTGGCACCGTTGGCGTTGCCGCTTTGGTCAGGGGTATTCTCTGACGTAGCACCATCGCCACCGGGGTAAACCGGAGTATAGCCACCTAGACCTTGCAATAAACTGGCTGCTGAGACAGGTACCCCGGCCGAATTTTGCTCGGCCAGCGCATCAACCTTCTGTGGCAGTTCGTCGTCGCGGGTCCATTGGTACTTGGTAACTCCGTTAGGAGTAATAATCAGCAATTGCTTCTTCTTTTCTTCAGTCGGGGGTTCCAAAGGCATCGGCGTGGGGCCACCAAAGATGTCGGCGCCCGCAGAACCGGTAGAGTTTACCACGCTAGCAACTCGGGTATCACTTCCTCGCACCCACGAGATGAAAGCCTCACCCGTATCGGTACCCTCTTCTGTGTTTTGGTTTTCGACAGTACCGCGCAGTGTACAACGCAGCTCACCCATGGCTGTGGCGAGGTTGAGCGCGTCCATTTGGCTTTCATGGACTAGTAATTGGAACGTTGTCGCTCGATTGGTTGTACTTGGGTCGGTATCACGAACCGTCACGCCGTTGATCCCGAAGATCCGAACGTTGCGCATTACAGTGCGGCTTTCGGTGATGTTGTTGACTTTGAAAGTCCCCAGCACGTCGACTCGAGCACCTGGCTTGATGTAGCCGCTGCCACCGTTACGTTCGTTGACTGATAAATCGAAAACGCGAAAACCTCGCGGGATCTCGGTGTCGACGCCGACGATCGAGTCGTTCAGCTTACCAGCCAGAATCGGTTCACCAGGGTACATGCGTTGCCGCACGTAGCGATCCTTAACCTCTTCAAGTTTGAAGATGGCTCCATCGGGTACACGATTTTGTGGCCACTTTTCGAGCTTGAACAGTTCGGGCGTCAACTTCTGATTGACATCGACATCTTTCATCGCCACGTAGATCTCAACTGTGGCTGGCTCAGTAGACCCGCCTTTTTGATCCATCATGACTTGACTGATACCGACGGATGCGACCGTTCCGCAGCCTAGGGCAATGATAAGCAATAGTAGTGACTTGGCGCGCATGGACGAAGTGCCTTGACCGGTAAATAGCTGAGCGGCACGTCGAATCCGGCCGACGCACACCACACAGGGAGGGAAACGCCCTCGACTCCAGTTCTCAGGCTTTGTCAGGTACTAAGATTGGCAGTTCGTGTATTGAAAATGCAAGCATTCCCATTGGCTCATCCGAGGTGATAAGCTGATGAGTTCTTGCCGAACCACTCATCTTTACCAGACAGTTAAACCTTATGTCACAACCGGCCCGGGCTCCAGCGCGATAGCGGTGGCACAGTTGATTCTGCTACCCAAATCGACCACCATCAGCCGGTCGCTGAACGCAAAATCGATACAACCCGAAATATCGTTACAGCTTAACGCTCAGCCTTTAGCTAGCTAACCTTATGGATAGGCAAGTGCGGCTGAGCTCTTGCGCTGGGGCTCAACGAGCGAAGTCATGGAACTTACAATTGCTTGCTCCGTGAGCGACACAGACAGATCGATCCTGTAGTTCCTAAGGCGAACATAGACAATGGCAGAGACAGTATTTTCGAAGATCATACGTGGCGAGATTCCGGCCAAGATCGTGCATGACGACGAGCAGTGCTTGGCCTTTCATGACATTTCGGCACAAGCGCCGGTGCATGTGCTGGTGATACCCAAGCGCCCGATTGAGTCGCTGGAACAATTGAGTGCCAGCGACGCTGGGTTGTTAGGTCACATTTGGACCGTGATTCCACAGTTGGCTCGGCAGTTGGGAGTGTCGGAATCTGGCTATCGCGTCGTGGTCAACTGTGGTCGCGACGGTGGACAATCGGTAGACCATTTGCATTTTCATCTCCTGGCCGGCCGACCTTTGAAATGGCCACCTGGTTAGAGGTTGGCCACGTGAGGGTTAGTTCCGCTGCTGCGCAGCGGCAGAACTAACCCTCCCAGCGCAGCGCCCGGGAGGGTGCGTGCGCCGCACAGACGAAGTCCTCAGCGCTTCATGCTTTGGTTAGTCGAGGCCGGCTCGCGTCGGACTCCCGGGAATTCAAACGCCCAACCAACCATGCCAGTTGAGTTCTCGCATGGAAGGCTAAACGTGCCATGAACATGATCGAACGGCATGGCTAGTCAGTCGGTGTTCGTGACATGCGGGAGGTCGACGCTCCTGCGGAGACAAGCGTCATCACCACGCAAGCATCCATGTCAGTTTAGCTCGCCTAAGGCGAATTAAACGTGGCATGACCACGCACGCATCCATGCCATTCGAGTTCGCCTATCGCGGACCAACCGTGCCATGACCACGCACATTCGACATGGTCATTCAGTCGGAATACATGGCATGCCTCCGCAGGAGCGTCGGCCTCCCGGTATGCAACGACGCAACCACGCATGTCCATTGAAT
>JADLDX010000400.1 GCA_020846515.1 Pirellulaceae bacterium | reverse complement strand
AGTCTGCAGGGCGGACTACTGCAAACACTGGGCGCGACCGAAGCACCTCAAGTGACGTCTAGCGGGAGTTCGGCGAAGTTGAAGAGGGCCAAGCATAATCCGGGCGTGTGGGTGTTGTACTTTGCGCTAATCGCTTTTCCGCTGTTCGGGCTGGGGCAGTTGGTGATCCCGGACCAAGATCAGCGAAGTCTGGCATTCTGGATGTTGGTCACCTATCTGGGCTGTGCGTTAGCCCTGCTGATGACGACCTCGCTATTGGGTATGCGCCGCTATCTGCGTCAGCGCGGTGCGGTGATGCCAACGGATATAACAGCCCGCTGGTTAGCTGTCGGCTTGGCGTTGACATTGGGTGTCCTGTTGTTGTGCATGCTCCTGCCTCTGCCCGGCCGGTCGCTGAGCATCGCCGGTATGTCGATCGCGTGGGACTCGCCAGCCAATCTTCCCTCTTCGCGTTTTGGAATTGGTAATGTCGGCCAGCAATCTGGCGACCAAGGCGCGACGACTGAATCGGACCCGCCATCAGATGACGCCCAGGATAACGCCCAGAATAACAATGCTGAAGCCAACAACGCGGCCCCCAATAACGGTGAACCCAAGAATGGTGCGCCTAACAATGGTGAACCACAGGCTGGTGAACCACAGGCTGGTGAACCACAGGCTGGTCAGTCGCGCGAGCCACCCGGAAGTCAGTCCGGTTCTAACGCGAACGATCAGGCGGGTTCTGCACCTGGTGGTCAAGCAAAGTCCGCTGGGCAACCTGCTTCCCAAGCCAATAATCAACGATCCGCTGAAGCTAGAGACGTAAAGCAGCCTCAAAGTCAAACGGACCGTCAGCCGGACAGTCCAAGCAAAAGTCAATCTAGTAATCAGCGTAGTGATCAACCAAGTAATCAACCAAGTAATCAACCTGGTAATCAACCCAACCAGCAACCGCGTGCTGCGGGTAAAGATGAAGCACCCGAGCGCGAAGCACGCGATCAAGCACCCGATCAGGCACGCGATCAAGCACGATCTGAAGAGCCAGCTCAAAAGCCAGCGCAAGACCAAGCTGAGCCACCACAGCCCGACGGCCAGTCGCAGGCTGACGGTAGTGCACTTTCAAATCCGGCCAAGAGTTTTCTGAGCAACTTGTCCCAGACGCTCAGCAACGCTGGCGGTTGGCTGAAATGGCTGATCATTGCCATCCTGGCGGCCATTGTGCTGCTGTACGTCGTGACACATCCCCAAGAGATTGCGAGGTTGTTGCAAGAGCTTGTCCAGTTCTTGCAAGCATTGTTTGGCGTCAAGCGTAAGACCAAAGCGCAGGATGATGTAGCGCCTGCGTCGAAAACTGCGATGGCGACTCGCGTGCCCTTTCAGTCGCTGGCCAATCCGTTTGCCCAGAACTTGAAGGGCTGGTCGGCAACGCGAGTTGTTGAGCACACTTTCGCGGCGATGGAAGCGTGGGCCGCCGAGCGTCAGCGTCCACGTTCACCTGAGCAAACGGCGGAAGAGTTTGCGCGGAACCTGGTGTCGCAGACGCCGCAGTTGAACAAGTTACCCATGCAGGCGGCGGCCATGCTGGATCGCGTCATGTTTGCCGGCTGGAAGCCCAGTCTGCAAGAACTTGAGCCTCTGCGAGAACTCTGGCAGAAAATGTCCGCGTCTCCGGTCGTGTAACCGCCATCCCATCCCATCCCATTTGAAGCGGAGCAGCGCAAGCTGCCCGGTTATTCGCCGAGAACACAAAGCCAGAACCGGACGGCTCGCGCCGATTCAGAACCGGACGGCTTGCGCCGATACCGCTATAAGTGACACACCTATCTCAGGCGACGGCCGTGGATAGTCGCGAGTCCCAGTAGTTGCGGAGTTTATCAGCGATCAGGAAGACACCACCGATAACCGCGCCGGACAAATAGCCGATCGGCAGCCCAAAGATCAGCATCATCAGCGGTGAAAAAATGCTTCCGAAGTCCAAGTCCTCCGATACCGGTGCGCCCAGGATCGCCAACAAAACTCCACCGGACACGACCGACGACAATCGAGGAGCCCGCCCGGCGTACAACACGGCTTGCGAAACACCGACGCCACTGATGTACGCGAACCACAAGAGCTTGGTCAGCGAATCGTAACCGATGAATGCCAAGAGCGCAAACAAAAGGGCGAACGCATTGGACACGACAAACAACGTGGCCAGATCAAAACGTCGCGGTACCGAGTAGATCTTCTCAACAGGTCCTGTGCCCAGAAGTTCGTTGCGGGCTGCTTCGAAAAACAAAGCCTTCCAGACGAGCCGTAATTTGACGTACAACTCATCTATCTTCAGCAGCAGCTGATTCATCTCGTCCGAGACGCGATAACTCTGCCTATTACCGCGATGTGCAGAGCGTTTATGAGAAGCGAGTGGACGAACCAAACGCGGTGGGTCGATGGGCGGCCCAGGCTCTTGATTGGGAAGCTGATAATGATCTGGCCGGCGTTTTTCAGGCATGTTTTCAGGCATGACCGTGGCCTCAGTTCTCGGTAGCCACCGTCGCCAGACAGTGGACTGGGTTCCCTGCAAATTGGGGCGCCGGGAGAGTTGGTCGGGGGCCTGAGAAACTGGACAGCCCCAGAAGCCAGTCGTGGCGCATTAGCGTCTAAGTCTTCGAAAGACTCAGACGCTCGCCAGCGTGTGGGCTCTAAATAGCATTCTATCTGATCAGATAGGTTGTCGTTACGCAGGTTTCTTGGCGGTAACGATCAGGTGTGCCAGGCGGCTCTTCAAGCGGGAGGCCTTGTTCGTGTGAATGATGCCTTTGGAGGCTACTTTGTCCAGCAATCGCGACGTGGAGTAGACCAACGCTTGGGCATCATCTAACTTGCCAGCCTGGACGGCTTCGCGGGTCTTGCGCAGCGCGCCACGTAGTTGGCTCTTGGCAGCTCGGTTACGGTCACGACGAACTAGGCTCTGGCGGAGTCGCTTTTTGGAACTCGTGGTATTAGGCATTGGAACAATCTCGTAGACTTAGTACTCAAACAATTTCCGTGATCGATTTGGGAAGCCCCATATGATGCCTCAACGGCCGCTTTCTGTCCAGTCACCTTTCGGCGACCAGGCAGCCAGCGAGAGCTCTGACACCAAAATAGGTAAAGTTTTTCTGGTTGGAGCCGGTCCAGGGGCACCTGGACTGATCACGCTGCGCGGCGCAGAGTGTCTGGCGGCCGCTGATATCGTGCTCTACGACGGTCTGGCGAACCCCAAACTACTGCAACTGGCTACCCACGCTGAACTTATATCGGTTGGTAAGCATGGCTTGGGCCCGCTTTGGACCCAAAACGAAATAAACGCTCGACTGGTCGAGTTGGCTGGGCAAGGGCGGCAAGTCGTACGGCTGAAAGGTGGCGACCCAGCCGTCTTCGCCCGTACCGCAGAAGAACTAGAAGCTCTGGCCAGCGCCGGTATCCCATTCGAAGTTGTACCCGGTATTACCGCGGCCCTGGCAGCAGCCAGCTATGTGGGTATCCCCATTACCCACCGCGACCACGCGTCGGCCGTCGCGTTCATCACCGGCCAGCAGCAGGGCGATGGCGCTCAAGAGCTAGACTGGGCCGCCTTGGCTCGTTTTCCCGGCACACTGGTCTTTTACATGGGCGTTACCACCGCTGGGCAGTGGAGCCAACAGCTGATCGCCGAAGGTAAAGACCCTAGCACACCCGCAGCCATTGTCCGACGCTGCTCGTGGGCCGACCAACGCGTCATTCGTTGCACCTTAAGCGACGTAGCCCAGCAATTGACACCGGCCAGCAAGTTGCGACCTCCCGTGATCGTTATCATTGGACCAGTCAGCAGTCTGGGCCAGCAGTTCAACTGGTTCGACAATCTACCACTACGCGGTCAAGGCGTCTGGTTAACTCGTCCCGCCGATCAGAATCAAAGCCTGGCCCGCCGCCTGACGGAATTAGGGGCAGAAGTCTTTGAGCAATCAGCGATCGATATCCAGCCGCCCATCGACTTGGCACCGCTCGACCAAGCCGTCACGCGATTGGCCCAAGGATGTTATCAGGCAGTGGCCTTCACCAGCCGGCATGGCGTTGATGCGGTATGGAATAGGTTGTGGCAACAAGGACTCGATGCGCGGGCGTTTGGAAAAACAAAGATTGCTTGCGTGGGAGATAAGACGGCCGAACGATTAACCCATTACGGTCTGCGAGCCGATCTGGTGCCAACGGGTGACTTTAACGCCGGGCGATTGCTGGCCACGATCCTGGAGCAAGGGCTGGCTCACGGACAATCATGGTTTTTGCCGCAGGCTCAGCAAGCTGCAGATACATTGTCTAGCGGGTTAGTAGCTGCGGGCGCCGAAGTGGAGCGTGTAATCGCTTACCGATCGACGGCGGCCACGCAGCTATCGCCGGAGCTGATCACCGCATTAAACAGCGGTGCGATTGGTTGGGTGACGATCACTAGTCCAAGTATTGCTCGAGCCGTCTACCAGTTAGTTTCAGCCGAGCAACGTGCCCATCTCAAGCCGTTGAGCTTTAGCGAGGCGATCAGTCGTGAGCTGACCGCATTGAACTGGCCCGCGGCCGCCCAAGCGACCACCACCAGCGAAGACGCATTGATCGACGCATTGTGCCGTGTAGGCCGGAACAAGCGCTAGCGCCGTTCCGGCGCACCGGCGTTTCAGTGTTTCCCCGCGATCATGGCTTAACGCGAATAGCGTTCGATTTTTGGATCGACTTAAAGCGGAATCGGCGCGAGCCGTCTGGTTCTGCCTGGTTCTTCTCGCCGAACCACCGGGCAGCTTGCGCTGCTCCGCTTAAGGTTGAATGGTATTGGGTTTAACGCGCAGCGTGCCGGAACGGCGCTGACGCTTGTTCCGGCCTACTACTTTGCAGCACATACAGCCAGTACACCGTGAGCGTCAGCAAGACTGCGGGCATCAATTGCAGCGGACTTTGAAGAGAGCGAGATAAAGTCTGCGATAAGATAGGGCCCAACCAAACGCTCAGCATACTGAATTGCACGTCGCGACGCGCCAACCATTGCGGCAGCAAATCGCGTTCAACCACGTAAGCCACGCAGGCAAACAGGCCCAGCGTTAACAGGGTTAAATCGTAGATCGGTGTATAGGGATTAAACAGCGCATTGACGATCAAGCCCGTGCATAGACCACACAGGTCCACCGTCGATCGCTCGACCGAGGTCACGCGAGCAGCCTGCACGCGCCACCATAAGCCGATGCCCACTGCCAAGGATAGACCCATCCATAAATTTACGCGTCGAGCATTGGAGCCAAAGACTAGTTCGCTCCAACTGATCAAGCTTTGCACTTTCCAATAGGGTGTTTCGACTGGCCAGCTATCTGTGGCCAATTGCCTGGCTAGTTCGATATAAGTCATCAAACACTCGCGACCTGCCACGCTGAGCGTAACCACTAACATCACCACGCCGCTGGGCAGGATGCCTAACAGCAGTCGTGGATATCGCACGACCCAGACGATACTGAGAAGCAAAAGTACATTGGGCTTGAGAGCTGACAGGGACAAGATGACCCCGGCCAGAATAAAACGCTCTTGGGCAATGGCTACCCAACAACCGGCGGCGATCGCGAACCACCACAACGAAGCCTGGCCATCCATGATCGTTTGCGCCATGAGCGGTGAGGCGACGAGGCCATAGAGAAAAATGCCAGAGAATCGATCGGACGTTTTCCAAAAAGTGGCCAGCAGTGCTTGCCAACTGGCCAGCCAGACGCCAAAAGATGCTGCCACGAATATCGTGAACGCGATCAAATAAGGCAGTGAGCCCAGTGGTGCTAACACGATGGCCAAGAGCGGCGGATAGCGATACGGAAGATAGGTATCCGAGGCTAGTCCCGGAAACAAAGCTAACAGGCGCTGCTGCTGCACGGGTTCATCGTAGAGATCAGACCATTGGGCGCTGTGGCCGGTTTGGCCTGCCAAATAGAACATAGCGAAGTCGCCGCCGATGGGGTTTCCCATAGCGTCGAGCTGACCATTACCCGATGCGAGAGCGATGAGCCAAAGGGCGAGCATGCCCATCGGCAGGCTGGCCATCAACAGTTTGTGTTTTTCGCAAGCCAGCCAGCGACGCATGGGCAAGCAACCTAACCAGGGGCAATTACTACATCCAATCACCGCAAGGCTAGGTTAAGGTTAGGCCGTGGCAACTTTCTCACAGCCGATTTCTACCGATATTTTCTCGGATGGCCCAGCGTAGAACAGTTGTCACCAACTGTTCACCGCTTGGACAGATCGTGGTCATGCATCTCTTGTTTTCGTAGTGGAACTCGTCAGAGTTCCCGCATCGGCGCCGAGCGAGGGAACTCTGGTGAGTTCCACTACGTTTGAAAGCCGAGCGAGGGAACTCTGGTGAGTTCCACTACGTTTGAAAGCCAAGCAAGGGAACTTTGACGAGTTCCACTACGTTTGAAATCCAAGCGAGGGAACTCTGGCGAGTTCCACTACGTTTGAAGTCCAAGCAAGGGAACTCTGACGAGTTCCACTACGTTTGAAGTCCAAGCAAGGGAACTCTGGCGAGTTCCACTACGTTTGAAATCCAGGCAAGGGAACTCTGACGAGGTCCTCCAGGCAGATCGCCGCGTCTCAGTGCGCTACATTGCCTGGAATGCATTTAGGGCGGCGGTGGTGAATTTCTGGATCAGCTCAGGGTCTTTGATGCCGGGGGATGATTCGACGCCCGAGGCGGTGTCGACGCCTTCGCAAGCTGTCGTGGCAATGGCGGTGGCTACGTTCCCAGGCACCAAGCCGCCGGCCAACAGCATCGGCACATGGCGGAGCACCGTCGGCCTTGGACTTAGCAAGTCCCACTTCGCAATCTTGCCCGTGCCACCGCCAACTCCCGGCGCATAAGCATCAACCAGAAATGAAAGCTCCTCACGACCCGCGTCCAGCCATTGTTGGGCCAACTCGGCTTCCGACTCACGCCCCGTCCAGCTGAGCGCCTTAACAATCGGGTAATGGCTCATGCACTCAGGCAGCGACTCGGGCGTTTCCTGGCCATGCAATTGAACCACGTCCGGTCGGATCTGCGTCACCAGGTGGTCCAACTCCTGCATACTGGCGTTCATTGTCACCAGCACACTTTGCAGACCCAAGAGATGCGCGTAACGACAGAGTTCTTGGGCAAGCGTAATCGAGACACAGCGAGGACTGCCAGGTACCAGATTAATGCCCACTGCGTCAGCGCCGGCTTCACAGACTGCATCCAGATCGCACAAACGTGTGATGCCACAAATTTTAACTTGGAACAATTGAGGCTCTCATCCTTGGCTTGTAATCACCACGTTCATCACATCGTTCATCACATCGTTCATCACTCAAGTCATGGCCACTGTCATTGTTGCGCGTCTGGACTGGGGGCTTGAACTGGTGGCATCTGCAGAATCTTCTCCACCTTGTATGGATGCTTGCGTTTGCGGAGCACCTTGGTGGCGATGATTTCATCGGGCATTTCTTGCACCTGTTCTTCCGCTTCTTTATCTTCGGGATTGATGCGCGCCAGGTCACCGACGATGTTCATGTTTTCAACGACTCGGCCGAAGGCTACGTATTTGCCGTTCAGGCTGTTGCGTGGCAGATAGCAGATAAAGAATTGCGAACCGCCGGAATCGGGCATGGCAGCGGTAGCCATGCCCAATGTGCCACGAAAAAAGTTGCGATCGGTCTTGCCATTGAGTTCGGTGCGGATCGAGTAGCCGGGACCTCCGGTACCATCGCGGGCTGGATCACCACCTTGTGCCATGAAATGTCGGAGCACGCGGTGAAATGGCAGTTTATCGAAGAAGCCTTGTTCGCATAGGGCGATAAAGTTGGCGACCGTGTTGGGGGCTTCGTTCTCAAATAGTTCGACTTCAAAATCGCCTTTGGTCGTTTGAATCAAGACGCGCGGCAGCGGTTCTCCGGCGGCATCTGCCTCGCGGGCTTTGAGTTCGGCTTCCCAAAGCGTTTGGTAAACCGTGGCATTGTTCTGTTCACGGATCAACTCATACACTTCGAACATCTTCTTGCCGATCATCTCCTTTTCTTTCTGGTCCATCTTGGGAGCATCGGCCAATTCTTGCATAGACTTCTCTAAGTTTTTGGTGGCCGCGTTCAGCGATGCTTCAGCGTCCGCAAATTGATTGTTGGCCGTGGCCGTCAGGCCGTAGCACAAGTCGAATTGTTGGCTGCTGTGACCGTGCTCCTTCAGCATTTTGACGATCTCGTACATCCCATCAAAGCGGTCGTTGTCCGCGTTACGCCCGGTGACTTGAATCAAGAACGTCGCGGCCTGGCCATCGAGCTTAGGATTGGCTTTGAAGTCAGCTACCGCTCCGTCGATCATCTTCTGGTGCAGTTTGTGACCAGTCGCCAGCATGCCTAGCCATTCCACTTGCAACTTTTTGGTCTCCGTCGGGTCCTCCGATAGATGATATTTGATCGCCAATTCACGCATTCTCTTGAGATGACCGCGCATTTCATGCGCGTTGGCATCCAAGGCGGTCGTCTTGGCCAGTTCCAGCCCCAACGGGTCATCCAGCGGGCTGGCGGTGTCAGGCTTGGGCGGAATGGGAGCCGCCGAAGTCACGTTCGCTTGCGACTGGTCAGTAGCCTGAGCGGCCGTTTTCGTTTGAGCCGCATCTTGAGCTTGAGCAGCCGACATATGGCAGCAAGCTAGCCAACAGGCCACGCCAGCCAGGATCAGAATGACAGGAGAGCAAGAGATCATCAGCGCCACTGGTCTGGAAACCGAGTCACGGCGGAAAGGGGCAACAAACATCGCAGAACCTCGAAGGACTGGAAACTCAAGCAGATAAATTGGTCGGTACACAATAGATCCCTTCATTGTATAATAAGCCGTTTGCGAGCGGTAATCGAACTCGCATTTCGCTTGACATTACAAGGTCTGCTGATCCATGAAATCCCATCCGCGCCGCTCCCAGGGGCGTCTCCACGGCGAGTCCCGGCGAGCCAGCCATCGAGAGCCGGCAGGCGATTCAGTACCAGATTATGCAGCAGATTCCGCAGCAGATTCCGCAGAAGATTCCTCAGAAGACTCAGCAGAAGACTTCGCATCAGACGCCGCATCAGGCTCGGCAGCTAGGGGAGGTCGAGAATTCGGCCAAGAACTCCCCAAAGGCCGGCGACGATTGCCCAAAGAGAGCCTGACGCCGGCTTGGCTACGGATTGTAGGTGGTCACATGGGTGGCCAACGCGTGCACTATAACGGCGATCCAAACATTCGACCCATGAAAGATCGCACGCGTGAAAGTGTGTTCAACCTGTTGGGCGGCGATTTAACTGGGCGATTGGCCATCGACCTGTTTGCAGGCACAGGCGCGCTGGGGTTTGAATCGATCAGCCGCGGAGCTCACCGCGCGGTAATGCTCGAAATGTTACGTCCCGCCGTCGCCAGCATCGTCGAGAACGCTCAACGCTTGAAAGTGGCCGACCAAGTCGAAGTCCATAACGTCGATACGTTGCGTTGGTTGAAATATGTCGAAACCACAGCCGCAAGTTGGCCGGCGATGCCCTGGGTCGTCTACTGCTGCCCACCCTATCGATTATGGGAAACCGAATTGCCACGCCTGCGCGAAGGCTTGGCCAAATTGCTCCAGCTCAGCCCGATAGAAAGTTACTTCGTGGTTGAATCCGAAGAACCCTTTGACATTCAAGCCGAGTTGCCCGAGTTCGATTGGGACGTGCGCCGTTACAAACCGGCTGTCGTCGGAGTGGCCGAGCATTTAGCATCCCAGCCGTCCATGGAAGCACCGCAGGCATCATCCGACGAAGGTCGTTAAGAGTCGGCGATAGAACTCAGCGGCTTGGGCCACTTGTCCCAGGTCGACATATTCGACAGCCGCATGAGCTTGATCGATATCGCCTGGTCCAAAGATGATGCTAGGCACGCCCGCGCGCGCTAGTTTACTGGCATCGCTGCCAAAGGGTACGCCAGCCAAACTGCCATCCAGTCCCATGCCATTGAGCACCGTCGAGGCCACTTGGGCGATGGCCGCATCGGCTGGTGTTTCCAAGCCGATGTCGACCAACATGGGCTCTTCCATAATGACGTCGAAGGTTGGATCGGTGCTGCGCAATTGATCCAGGATGCCTTGGTAATGCGCTAGCACATCCTCGAGGTCTTCTGCCGGCAGCAAACGCCGATCAATTTCGATCGTACATAAGTCCGGTACGAAGTTGACCTGGACACCGCCTGATATTCGCCCCACGTTACAGGAAGCCGGCCCCAACAATGGATGAGGCAACGCGGCTAACTGGGCATGATCGCGTTCTAAAGCCAGCACGACGCGGGCCATATGCGAGATAGCGTTGATACCCAGATGGGACTTCGAACTGTGCGCCGAGACACCGCGCGAGACCATGCGCCAGCGCAGCACACCTTTACTGGCAATCACCGCTTGCAGGCCGGTTGGCTCTGCGATCACTGCGCCGGTTGCTTGCACGTCTTCGCATAACTTTACGACACCACGAAACGAAAACTCTTCGTCGACGACTGCGGCCAGCCAGACCTCGCAGGCCGGTTGCTGGCCACTGGTCTTGAGATCCGCCATGGCCTGCATCATCGCTGCCAGTCCGGCCTTGGTGTCGCAGGAGCCGCGGCCATACATGCGATTATTCTCAACGGTCGGCTCAAACGGAGGGATCGTCATGCCTTGCACCGAGACGGTATCCATATGGGCTTCCAGAATCAGGCGTCGATCGGCACGCTTACCCGGCAAACAAGCAATCACATTGTCGCGGCCTGGAAAAACCGTTTGTCGCCAAGTCCGCAGCCCCAATCTCTGGAAGTAGTGCTCGACATAGTTGGCCATCTCCGCCTCACCTGGTCCTCCTTCGTAAAACGAGTTGACACTGTTGATGCGGATCAGATCGGCGAGCGTATGGTTCAAGTCGGACACGGTCATCTTTCACACGGAAGGGGTGTATTCTCGCTGGTGCCAAATTCGAGCGACGATTTTAGCAAGTTTGTAGCCACCGTCGCCAGACGGTGGATCACCAGACGGTGGACCAGACCAACCCAAAATCACTATCAACGTACCACCCCTTGATATAAACGAATACACGATGTAGTGTATTCGTGGAGAGGACCGCTTATGCAGAAGTCGAAAACCGCGCCGGCCTGTTCGGCCAAGGCCAGCTTGAACAGCGGCCGCCAATGACCTACGAGCAGGCCACTGAAGTCGAAGCCTTGTTTGAGGTGTTGGCCAACGATACTCGGTTAAGGTTGCTGCATGAGATTGCGTGCCGCGACGAAGCCACTACCGTTGAGTTGGCCGAGGCGCTGGAGATGAAACCGCAAGCTGTGTCGAACCAACTGCAGCGACTGCAGGACAAGCGGATCGTCGCGGGCCGGCGCGAGGGCAATAACGTCTATTATCGCATCGTGGACCATTGCGTAATCGTTCTGCTGGAACGCGGCTTGTGTTTGATCGAAGAGGATGCCAAGCGGGCGAAGCGTTAGACAAGTCCGCCCTTCCCTACAACGGTGTGAAGCATATTAGAAGCGGAACGGCGCCAGCCGTCCGGTATATCCCGGTAGCTATAGGAACCGGAGGGCTTGCGCCCAACCGCTACAAATGCCGTATAGGAACCGGAGGGCTTGCGCCCAGCCGCTACAAATGCCGTATAGGAACCGGAGGGCTTGCGCCCAGCCGCTACAAATGCCGGGTTTCACGAGCAAAAATGCTTCACAGCGTTGCCTTCCCTACCAAGTACTTTTTAGGAGTTTGAAATGGAACGCAGACAAATGATGCTAGGCGCGACCGCTGCACTCACCGGCGCTGCCGCGCTCAGCCAAGCCTTGGCGGCTGACAACAAAACGGCTGGCAACCAACCTGGCAACCAAGCCGAGAACACTTGCTGTGGTGAGTGCGGCGACTGCCGGTCAGCGTGCCTGGCCTGTGTAGTGGCCTGTCTGGACGAGGTTGGCCACAAGGCTTGCATCCAGATGTGTCTTGACTGCGCCGATATCTGCGCCGCGTGTGATGCCATCGCCGCTCGAAAAGGTCCGATGGCTACAGCGATGAGGGCCCTGTGCGCCAGTGCTTGCGAGCAATGTGCCGACCAATGCAGTAAACACACCGAAGACAAAGCCTGTATGGCCTGTGCTGAAGCTTGCCGAGCTTGTGCCAAGCGGTGTCGAGCCGCAGCGTAGACCATAGTAGAGACTTAGCTACAGCCCAGTGAGGTAACCCCGTGCAGTAGGGTCGATCGCGACCGACCCTACTGCACGGGCTTCGCTGGACAGCGCCACTTTGAATCGAATTCACAGTGATTCGCTGCTATTTCCTAGATATTAGCCGTTTTGGCGTTAGCCACGGTTTTCGCTGAAAAAACCGGGGCTAACGGGCTAACGCCCAGCGGCTGATTCAAAGTGGCGCTGTCCAATTAGGCTGCATGTGTTCGCTGCCCGCCGAGCACTTTTCCCAATTGATAGCGGAAGTAGTTGTAAATGGCCCGTCGGTTGCCATACAACGACATCGTCAATTGCCGCCCCTTCTCTGTTTCCTCGGATTCACGCACTCGCTCGC
This sequence comes from Pirellulaceae bacterium, assembly GCA_020846515.1. Taxonomy (GTDB): domain Bacteria; phylum Planctomycetota; class Planctomycetia; order Pirellulales; family Pirellulaceae; genus Aureliella. Next base: position 1,970 of record JADLDX010000400.1, on the reverse strand, counting down.
TGCCGGCACGATGTTCAAAGATGATGCCCGTGCCAGTCACCATGACTTTCGGTTGCAAACCGGCCATCAAACCTGCCAGCAAAAGATTGTGATGATTGAAGCCAATTAGATGGGCAAAGTGGAAGGCACCCACGCCCTTGTTTCGGTCGGTGGTCCCCATATCTGGCACTTCGATGTAGACCAAGCCACCAGGTCGAGTCCACTGGACCATCTTCTTGAGGGCTTCCACTGGGTTCTTCAGATGCTCCAACACGTGAAAGCAACTCACCAAATCGAATTGCGAGTTGTAGTTAACATGCTGCCACTGTTGAATCGTTACGCGTTGATCGTGGAGTGATTGAGCGTAGCGGCCGTACATCTGGCCCGGTTCAAAACCATGGGCATCGTGCCCTAGCGCTAGCAGGCCGGTGAGAAACTCTCCAGAGCCGCAACCAAAATCCAGCGTTCGCGAGCCTGGCTTGAGAAGCGGGACCAGAAACTTCAATCGCGATTCGGCTTCCCTGGTTCGCTTGCGCAGATGTCTTTTCTTCGGCGTGTCCGTAGCGCCCTGATAGTCCAGTCGATATATTCGCTGGTAGTACTCATGCAACTCATCATCCGTGGGCATCGGATTGGTATACAACAAACCGCAATTCAGGCAGGCGAACGTAGGCAAGCGTTTTAGCCGTCGATCGATGCTGGCCACCTGACTTGCTTGTGGGCACGAGCAGACCGGGCAGGCCACAAGCTCACCTTCATACGGGTAACGCGTAAACGGCAAGACATACTTAAGAAGCTCGAGCTTCATTGTGTTGGGGGTCGCAAATTTCTGAGACTTCGGGCATCACAGTTATCAGCTACGTCTTGCACGTAGCCGCAGCCATTTAGCTGGCGATGAGATTCACTGAACGTGTCGAACTGGCCAACCTTTAGGTCTTTGGCCGTTCAGCTATCGCGTCCCGAAGTGTAGCTAAACCCCCATTGAACCGGCAATCGAATTTGACTAGCACTTTCGCCCTGAAAATGTTTCAAAAAATCTATGCGATCGTGGTTCGCTGTCATCGAATACTTGTCACAGCTAGTGTGCGTCTGCCCTCAGAAGTTTACGGCAAAAAGATTCGAGGGCAAAAAGATGGGCATAGCGATGCTGGTGAACAGATAGGCTAAGTCTTCACAGCTCTCGCCACGTCGAGTGGGGCGCTTATGTTGGTGACGTTTGGCAGCAGCCGGGAGGTAGACGTTCCGGCAGGCTGGTTAGCCACGCGACCAATTCGGCCAAGAGTGTTACCGATCGCTCTGCATTTTCCACAGTGATATAATTCCACTGCCCAAAACCGACACCGAACATGGATTCGAAGCAGATATTGGGCGACGCGATCACGCGTCCCCTGCCGCGCACCTCCGCATTGTATGCAAGCTGAGCGCGTAACATTTTCGCAGAGTATCTTATGTACAGCTTGACGTCGCAGCCGTTCAAGTGGCCTTCGTATCTCCATATTTCACTGCCGATGTCCGTCACTTGTGGCGCGAACAGTTTGGCCAGCGTACCGCTGACCAGACGCCGCAAATGAGCTGGTTTAGCCGGAACCAGTTCGGCCATCTCGCGGATGAGATTTTCTGGTAGCACCAGCGCTAGAGCGGGCAGGTTCTGACTCTGAAAGAACGCCGGCAGCCCGCCAGGCTTGTTCTCTTTAATCAGCCCAGCCAGCAGATTGACGCCTGTGTAACGGAGGCCACTACGGCCTGGGAAGTCGCTCGCCTGCGCAAATTGTTTGTAGATCGGCACTGGCGGCGGTGTGCCCAATAAATTGTACGCTGCCCAGTCAATTAGGATCTCCATCAGCGTAGATTGCTGAGCCTCGTCCAGTTGGCTGTAATGGTCGAGGAAGCGGATGACGTGTGTGTCGGGGATGCGACTAAGGCGAGCGAAACCAGATTGTTGTTCGCCCGTGAATTCCGCGCGCAACCATTCCTTGACACTTAACATTTCT
>JADLDX010000399.1 GCA_020846515.1 Pirellulaceae bacterium | reverse complement strand
CGTGCCCGCTCCCCGTGTTCTCTCACTGATTGCCTCAGCCCAAACGTCCGGTCCCAACGACGCGCCGAAAAATCGGATGTCCCCGAAACGTGCATCACCTTGTGAAGGACCATACACGCCAGCAGCGGCGCCATTGTCTTCAACGAAACCTATGTTCAGTTCTGCTTCGCGAGCCCAAGTCTGAATGGCTTTTTCTATGACAGGTTGCCATTGACCTGAACCAAATTCTGCGTCGAAGGCGGCATGTAGTTCGCTCGTTCGGTAACCCACCCTCGTATCGTCCGGCGCAAAACTAGCGGTGATACTTCCAAAACCAAAAAAGGCACCCGAGTCGCTGGTCAGTAACCGGCGTTCTTCAAGGGGCTCTGCGAACAGTCGGCGCGTCGGCCGCCGTCGCTGTGATTTCATATTGGGCATGTTCGGGCGTTTTCCAGGAGCAAGTCGTCAAAGTCAAAAATCAAAGAAATGAACTCAGGGGCACCGCGTCCAAAAACAGGCGTCGGTCTTTAGTCGGGCTAAACCGAACGCTAGCGCGCTTGCGGCTGATCAGCCGCAGGGCGCTGATGCACATCGATTTCTTGCTGTCTCGACAGCATCAGCAGATACTTCAATAGGCAATTGTATTTATAGTTGCGACTAATCACGAGAAGTTGATTTAGTCGATTGGATGAGTTCTAAATACTCGGGTTGATTTCTCAGCCACGCGACATCATTATCCGTCATCGCAATTTGCGAGACATCTGGACGGAGTTGAAGAGAATACTTGTACCATTTCACGGCTGCTGCTCCGATTTGACTTTGGGATGGCAGTCCTGTCAAGATCTCAGATGGACCGTCGTCCATTTGGGATGCTATTAAGGAGTACCCGCAGGCTACTTGGTAGGCTACCAAAGCCTCTGACATTTTCAGTGTCGAAGCGTGGCTGAGATCACGCAGGGCGCTGGTCAAACGCCCCAGACGAGCCAAGACCACTCCCCGGCTGGCCCAACGTTCCGCATTCGAGGCATCCAACTCAGTTAATGCATCTAAATGTTCTAGTGACGCTTCGGGCTGTGCTAGCTTTTCGGCCAAAACGTGTGCCAGATTTTGCCGTGCCAATATCGATCTTGGGTTAATGGCTACGGCCTGCTCAAAGTCCTGTTTGGCCCCTGCTAGATCACTGGAGAGTCGTAAGGTTCCACGTCGCACCCAATCTAGTTCGCTCGTCGGGCGGCAGGCTAAAGCGTTGTTCAGATCCTGCTCCGACTCGGCTTGCATTCCGAGCTTGGCATACAACTGCGAACGAAAAGCAAAACCAGAGACACTTCTCCATCCGCTGTTGATCGCTTGGTTTAGTGACTGGAGCGCGGACTCGGTCTCACCCTGCGCCTGGTAGGCTAAGGCCAAGTTATAACTGGCTGATGGGAAATCCGGTTTCAACTCGATGGCATGCGAAAAATCAGCAATCGCGGCTGCGTGTTGTTTTGATTCCAGGCGGGCTATGCCACGATAGAACCATGCAATTTCTAAACTGGGCCGCAAAGTCACGCAGACTGAAAAGCACTCGCGGGCAGCGGCGAAATTTTCCAGCTTCAAATTACTCTGACCCAGGAACATCCAAGTCGCATAGTCGCTTGCCCGTGCACCAGATAACTGTGTTCCCAGTTCAGTCACGTCTGCAAACCGACCTTCTAAGTATGCGTCGAGTATTTCATCGCTGGCAACTTCACGCAGATTGAGATCTTCGACCGCAGCCTCGAGCCGTTTCATATCCGACGAGTAGCTATCTGTGGCCGAGTCGCTCTCGGACTTGTCTTTCAATTCATGCAGCCGTTCCTCTGGTTGATTGGCTTTGCTCAAACGCACCAGAGTTTGCAACGGAGTTTGATCTGCGAGGATGGATAGGTCTAAGGTGTGATCATTTTGGTTGTCTAGAAGTGACAGAACTTCCATCGACTTCGCCCGCGCCTGGTCAGCTAACTCGGGATAGTTGCGCGTCGCAGAGGCCAAGGAGATGGCATCAGGCAACAACTGCTCAAGGCGACTACCACGACTGGCGCGTTCTAATCGTTCTAGTTGTCTGCCACGCCACACAAATCCGACAAGGGTTAGCAGCATCAAACTAGCAGCGACCAGGCTGGTCGAGGAAACCGATGTTAACAAGGGATGGCGACGTACCCATTTATTTGTTCGTTCAACGATACTTGGTTCCGCTTGGTGAACCAGAGGCAGACTGTTGCACTGGGCATTTAAGTCTTCGTATAGCTGCCCAGCGGAAGAATATCGTTGGTCAGGATCATTGGCCAGGCACTTGTGGACTATGGCGGCCAGGGCTGGAGTCACCGCGGGATTGGCGGCTCTCAAAAGTTGTCGTACAGGAATGTTTCCGTCGCTGGCCTGCTGCTTCGGCACTGTACCGGAGAGCATTTCAAACAGCACGATGCCCAGCGAATAAATGTCGCTTCGGGCATCGATTCTCGGCTCACCCTTACCCTGGACGGCTGCCAAATGTTCAGGAGCCATGTAGGCGAGTGTACCGCCAAATCGCATCTGCGAACTTGCCTGGCTGTCTTCGAGTGAGACATTGAAGTCCAGTAAACGAGCTTGGCCATCGGGGGCGAGCAGAACGTTGGCCGGTTTAATGTCGCAGTGCAGAACTCCGTGTCGGTGTGCATGGTCGAGCGCGTCGGCCAACTGGGCACCGATCCAAGTGATCGCTCCGACATAATCTAATTTGGAAAGTTGTTTGGCCGTTAAGATGCGATTCTGGCGACCGGCTTACGAGGGGGGTGGTCCTGCGGTCGACACGTTGGTTGACTCGCTGCTCGGCTGGTTAGTTGGCTGACTGGTCGATTGGTTGGTCCCGTCAGTGGATCGCACGTGCGAGGCTGAGCCGACACCTGCGTCAGGACTTAGTCTTGCCTGCTCGTCCAGCTCGTCCAGCTCAGAATCACCGCTGGCTCGAT
>JADLDX010000398.1 GCA_020846515.1 Pirellulaceae bacterium | reverse complement strand
CAGCGGTTGGTTGGTCACAGCGGCGCATCGCTCGAGAACGCTGCGATCGCCGAAGACCACCAATTGGCATTTGGCCGCCACCGCAGCGTCGCGCATCACGTTCAAAACGATTTCTGGTCCTACGCCGGCCGGATCGCCTATCGTGAGGCCAACGCGTGTCAGATCATCGGCCATTTAGTCAGGCTCTCCATTAGGGTTCGATGCTAGTCCTGTCATTCCCTGGCAGGACACGCCTTATGACGATCGGCGTCGGTGAAACCGGGCCGTTACTTGCTGGGTGCGGGCGGTTTTTCGGAGGCAGCTCGCTCGGCAACCGCCTTAGCTGCGTCCTGCCACTTGGCTGAGTCCAGCAGAGCTAAGCCATGTTTGCGCGTGCTCAGGGCAACTTGCTTGCCAGAGGGCGAGATGGCTACGCTCCAAATGGCGCTGCCCGGTCCGTCCATTTGCATGACAGGCAGCATGGCCTGGTAATCCACCACCACGACCTTACCGTTCATGCAACCAGCCACGACGAGAGTCGAGTCAGGGACTTTGGCCAGCGACGTCACCCAATCGGGCGTCACGGCTACGCTCATGATCAGCTTGGATTGAGCGACATCCCATAATCGCACGCGTCGCTCGGCACCGCCAGTAATCAGCTTGGAACCGTCGGCGGAAAACTGAACTGCCCAGACGGCATCGCTGCCGCGCGACATCGATCCAGCTGCTTCGAGAGCTGGCCAAGTCCAAACCTTGATCGACCCGTCACCAGCCACGGTGGCAATCTTGTCACCAGCCGGATTAACAGCGATATCAAAGATCGCTGCAGTGTGCGCGTCAATGCGTTTGGTCTCTTTGTTGTCGGCAACCGACAACAGCACTAACTTGCCATCTTCTGTCCCGGCTAAAACTTGGCCTTCGGCGGGTGCCTTCTCCAAAGTGCGAATCCAGCGAGCGGTCAACTCGAGTTTCTTGGCGTCGCCTGCTGCGTGAACAAACACTTCACCCTTGTAGTTGCTAGCTAGTACCTTGCCATCGGCCAGCGGTAGAACAGCCCAAATTGAGGTCTCTTCTTCGCCTAGAGTCTCCAGTTTGCTGACGTCTGCTGCACTGGCCTTGTGAACTTTGCCGGCTCGCAACAGTAAACCTTGCGATTCGGCCGCGACCAATTGTTGATCGTTGACCCACTGAACCGAGGTGATCCAAGGCCCACTGCCGACGGCTGCCTCAGCTGCTTTAGCTGGCTCGGCTGGTTTAGCAGCGCCAGCCGGTTTTGCTGCGTCAGCCGGTTTAGCTGGCTCGGCTGGCTTTTCCTTTTCGGCTGGCTTAGTTTCGGCAGGTTTGTCTTGGGCGGACAGATTGCCTAAGTTGACATTGTTGAACGTGGCAGTGACCAGGGCGGCCGCGAAGGCTGCTCGGGCGAAGGATCGGCTGAGCGAGACACCAAGGGGAAACATTTTTCGCATGGCTGGAGCTCTCGGTTGAATACGCGAGTTGAAGGTGGGACGGAGGATCGACGGTATTATAGTCTACCCCAATTGCGCCGCCCAGCGTTCGGGGAAAAGCATCTGCGGGACAGTGGTTGGACGCTTTCGTTGGATAGGTGTCCTTGGTGCCTGGGTCACAAAATACATTACGGTTGACCGACACCAAAAAAATCACTACCTTTAGATGCGGTAAATTAGTTGCTCTGCGAAACTTACGTTAACGCGCACACGATCAAAAAAGCTCCGGGTGGCCATGGAAGTTCTGGAAAGAATCTGGGAAGGGACTGGAACGTTCTTTTCCAGCATACTACAAGGTTTTGAACGCGGCTTGACCGGCGTGTTTGGTTCTTCCAATGCGCGCCAGATTAAGCGTTTCGAATACAAAGTCCAGCAAATCAATGCGCTGGAAGAGAAGATGAAGTCGCTCACTGATGAACAGTTGCGCGGCCAAACGGACAAGTTCCGCCAGCGATTATCCGCCGGCGAAACGCTGGATGACATCTTGGTGGAAGCGTTTGCGACCTGTCGAGAAGGCGGTCGTCGATTTCTCCACATGCGGCATTACGACGTCCAATTGATTGGCGGTATCGTACTGCATAGCGGTTTGATCGCTGAAATGGTGACCGGGGAAGGTAAAACCCTGGTTGCGACTTTGCCGGCTTACCTGAATGCCTTGGCGGGCAAGGGTTGCCACGTGGTCACCGTCAACGACTATCTGGCGCGCCGCGATATGGAGTGGATGGCCCCACTGTATATGGGATTGGGGCTGACGGTAGGCGCGATCCAGAGTGGCTTGGACAATGACGAGCGTCAGAAGGCTTATGCCTGCGACATCACTTACGCCACCAATAACGAACTAGGTTTCGATTATCTTCGCGACAATATGCGGCTGGCCGCGCGTGGCGACGATCGCTTCCCGTCTCATTTGCAGCAGGTTCAAGGACCGCTCAATTACGCGATCATCGACGAAGTCGACAACATTTTGATCGATGAGGCTCGAACGCCGCTGATCATCTCCGGTCCGGCCCACCAAGACATCGGCAAGTACGCCGAAGCCGACAAGATTGCGCGGCAGTTGAAGAAAGATGAGCATTTTGTTGTCAGTGAAAAAGACAACACCGTTAACTTGACCGATGAAGGCGTGCGTTTTGCCGAAAAGTTAGCGGGTGTTGAAAGCTTTGACACCGCCGGCAATATGGAATGGCCGCACTTGTTGGACAACGCCCTCAAGGCTCACTTCCTGTACCAGCGCGACGTCCGATATGTGGTGCGTGACGACAGTATTATTATCGTTGACGACTTCACCGGCCGTTTGATGGAAGGCCGGCAATGGAGCGATGGCTTGCATCAAGCCGTGGAAGCCAAAGAAGGCGTCAAGATCAAAGAAGAAACGCAAACGCTGGCCACGATCACGTTACAGAACTTCTTCAAGCTCTACTCAAAGCTTTCGGGAATGACCGGTACGGCCATGACGGAGGCCGCTGAGTTCTGGAAGATTTACCACTTGGACGTGGTCGCCATCCCAACCAATCGTCGCATGCAGCGCATCGAGTATTCGGATACGATTTTCCTCACCGAGAAGGAAAAGTATCAAGCGGTTGCCGACGATATCGAACGCGCCAGCAAGTGGGACGTGTTGACGATGAAAGACGGTTCGGAAACCGTTGGTGAAATCGTCAAAGAGAACGACCAGGACTATATCGTCAAACTGCAAGAGACTCGGCGCGAGGAGTCCGTCTCCAAGAGCTCGGTCGCCAGAGTGACGCGGCGTGGTCGACCGGTTTTGGTCGGAACGGTTTCGATCGAAAAGAGCGAACAGATCTCGCACTTGTTGGATCAACGCGGTATTCCGCATCAAGTTCTCAATGCCAAGCATCATCGTCGTGAGGCTGAGATTATTGCTCAAGCCGGCCGCATGGGCGGTGTGACAATTGCCACCAACATGGCCGGTCGTGGTACGGACATTATTTTGGGTGGTAATCCCGAAACGATGGCCTGGGCTCAGTTGCAAGACAAATATGCGACACGCTTGGATGTGCCTCGCGAGGAGTGGGAAGGTCTCGTTCACGAGATCGAGCAAAAAGAAAAAATGAAGGAGTCAGGCCAGCGCGTTCGCGAGATCGGTGGTCTGTATGTCATTGGCACCGAGCGTCACGAATCGCGCCGCATCGACTTGCAACTCCGCGGTCGTTGCGGTCGTCAGGGTGATCCCGGCAGCAGTCGATTCTATCTGTCGCTCGAAGACGACTTGATGCGCATCTTCGCTGGTGACTGGGTCCGAAACTGGATGGAACGATTCGGTGGGATGGGCAACGGCGAAGCGATCGAGAACTCCTTTATCAGTCGACGCATCACCGGCGCTCAAAAGAAGGTCGAAGAACGCAACTTCGATATTCGTAAGAATTTGTTGGAATATGACGAAGTCATGGACCAACAGCGCAAACGTATTTACGGTTACCGCCAGCAGATCCTGGAAGGCGTAAGCTGCCGACATCTTGTGTTGGAACAGATCCAGCAGCAGATCGATCATT
>JADLDX010000397.1 GCA_020846515.1 Pirellulaceae bacterium | reverse complement strand
CGACCGAGAACATGCGCGATGATGAAACCCCCAAGCGGGACATGACCCGGGCTTCGTGCAATCCGGTTGGACAATCGGCAGGGATGGTCACGATGTACTTGTTCGGTTCAATCACGCCGGCTGCATCGCGCTTGGGTTTAGCCGTTATGCCTGACGCCTTCGACGATGCGCCAGCATGCGTGAAAACCAGCTCGGATACCTCTTCCAGATTGTCTCCGGTGATCGTGAGTTCGACCGTTGTACCGACTTGGCCGCCCATAGGTGTAGTTGTCAATAATCGCGGTAACGGGATGCAAACCGACTGCGCCGACACGGTGGTAGCCAGGGCGATGGTGGCCAAGGCGAAGGCCAACATGGGTGTGGGAGTGAATATGCGTGTCATAGAATTAGTTTCGTATGGCTGTGATTTTGGGAACTGGATCATGTTGTGGTAGATGCGGAACTCGAGCAACTACCAACACTCTCAGTGATTGAACAAAAACTCTTTGGTATTGATCAATGCCCAGATGAGATCTTTAAAGTTCTCTTGCGTGGCGGTCGCCGCAGCTACCGGTTTACCGGCGGTGTCAGTACGCGGTTCGTTAATATACGCCACCGCAGTGGCCAATTCTTCGGGCTTGGGCTTGCGAGCGAAGGCGGCCAGATAGAGTTCGCCGATACGTTCTTCTATGGGGCGCGTTGTTTCGCTGGCCAAGCGTTGCGCTCGACCACCAGCCACGCCCAGCTTGCCTTTGACATCTGCGGCGTTCATCAGATGCAGACTTTGCGCCAGGCTGGAGGATTGCACGCGTTCGCATTCGCAAACGCTCTGGTTGGATGGCCGACCAAAGACCTTCAAGAACGGCGAGGCATTGTTGTAGCTGTTATCCGGCAAGGCGATGGCGCGTGTGCCGCGTGGAAGGTTTGGAAAATCAGTGCGGGCACCGGTCAGATCATCCACGGCATCCAGCAGTACCTCAGCCTGCAAGCGGCGTGGATAGTAGCGTGAATAATTTTGCATATCGACCTTGTTCAAGTCGTTGGGAACTTCGCTGAGCTGATAAGCATTGGATTGCACGATGACGCGAACCAACGCCTTCAAGTCAAAGTGGTTTTCAACAAAGTACTTTTCCAGTGCGGCCAGCAATTCTGGATTGGACGGTGGATTGGTATCACGAATGTCATCTTCCGGCTCGATCAGGCCGCGATGAAAAAAGTGTTTCCAGTAGCGATTGACTAGCGATTTTGCAAAGAACGGATTGGCTTGGGAACCCATCCAGTCGGCCAGTTTTAGTCGTGGGTCTTCGTCGGGCGGAATCGCCAGTTCGTCATCTCCCAATGCGGCCGGCTTAAGCGAGCGACCGGTTTTGACGTTGGTGGCTACCGCCACACCGCGACGATGAAAGATCATGTCTTCGCCGCGAGTGGAGGTCGGTTTGCGCCCTACCTGGCTGAAGAAAGCCGACAGACTGTAATAATCGTCCTGGCTCCAACGTTCGAACGGATGGTGATGACACTGAGCGCACTGCATACGCACGCCCAAGAAGAGTTGTGCAATATCTTCGAGCTGTTGCTTGGGCTCTTTGACTCGTTTGTACCAGGCAACGGGCGGGTTATCGATTACCGTTCCCGTTGCAGCCAACAGTTCGCGCACGAACTGATCGTAAGGCTTGTTGGCCAATAGGCTATCGCGTACCCACGAGTAGAACGCAAAGTTTGAGATGATATCGCTGGCGTCATCGCGTCGATTCTTAAGCAGTGAGGTCCACTTGTTGGCAAAGTAGTCGGCGTATTCTGGGCTTCGCAGCAACGAGTCCACTAACTGATCACGTTTGTCGGCGGACGAATCGGCCAAAAACGCCTGCGACTCCTCCATCGTGGGCAAGCGACCGGCGATGTCTAACGAGACGCGGCGAATGAAGGTCGCGTCATCGCACACCGGTGAAGGTGGTATGCCCAGTTCTTTGAGATTGGCAAAAACTAGTTGATCAATAAAGTTTTTTTCTGGTGGCAACTGATCAACCGCCGCACCCAGTGGGATGGCCGCGTTGAAGACGGCTGTCTTGGCTTGATAGCGCACCATGATCGCGACTTTGCCAGGAATATTGGCCGACTTGACCAGACCGGTCGCGGTGACTTCCGCCATCGCCTTGTCGTTGGATTCAAACAGTGCCATCCCGGTAATGTTGCGTCGCGTACCATCGGCGTAGTTGGCAAAGGCCTGTAATTGCTCTGTGCCACCGGATTTCATGGAGCCACGTGCCGGTAAGACTTCGATGGTCACCAGTTGGGCCGCGGTGGGTCCGTCATACACGGCACCCTGCTTGATCCAGTTCAGCAGCAATGCGTATTCGCTGGAAGCTTCGTCGATCCGCACGCCGCCGCCATGCGGTAGCGAACCACAAGCCTTGCGCAGTAGCAAGCTGTGCTCGGGTGCTGCCGGGAAGATCCGACGTCCGCGACCTTCCTTAACCAGGTGCTCATAATCCTCTTGCGGTTCGAAGCCGAGCAGGGACAGTTGAAAACCGTTTTGCCCATTGCCCGCCTTGGCATGGCAGACTCCGGCATTGCAACCGGCCTTGGTCAGAATTGGCACCACGTCGTTAACAAAGCTGACCGGTTGATCTGGGATGCTGGCCACAGGTGTGGTCGGCGGTTTGGCCGAATCGTTAGCGACGGTTGAACTAGCCAACCAGCCACAAAGGGTCAGGCACACAAATAGATTGCGCAGGGACATGGTGTTATTCGAGCCGAAGGTGGGATGCTTTAAACGGGGCCCGTGTAGGTGGGAGGTTCCACTTATTTTACGTGATCGCAGTAGCGCGCAGCAAGAGCGCCAGCGGTTTGTCGCCAAAACAACGACCAATCGCAGGCTTTTGCCAATAGACGGTTGGGAATTTGTCACAGAAATTTCAGCTCAGCGAATTTTTCAGCGAGGGTCGCCTCCCTTGCGAACCAGGCTTGAAGTCCTTGCTGCGGACTTGGTTTGTGCTGCGCAGGCGGCCTTCCCGAAAAAGTCCCCCTCTGCCGCCTCGGCGCGTGTTTTTCGACCCACCCTAACTAAGCTGCGGAGATCGTCCGGCTATTAAGTCGTTATTCGCTGTGAGTTGGGCGATTGCTAGCACAAGTGCTGGCCATCCGGGGAGTGCTGGCCATCCGGGGACACAGG